>JAAFHM010000110.1 GCA_013298375.1 Ignavibacteria bacterium
CGAACAAAATTAATGCGCTTTAGCGCCTCTACTGGTTTACTTCTTGCCACCCCTTTTCCTGTTGGTGTCAATACTGCCCTCAGTAGTAGTTCGGGCTGTAGTAGTAGTACCTTCGTGTGGGGATGGGGATATATCGGCTTTATCAGCAATAGAGGCGATAGGCGCGTTACATTCCTCAATGATACCGTTTTATGCGGTCCGATAGGTAATCCTGTGATTCGGAACACTCTTGATAATGCCGTTCTGGTACCATTGCAGAGCGGTATTTCTGTTGGTAATTCATTTGGTGTTAATTTTTCGGGAACGTGGAATACCAATAATAATTCAGTTTGGTCGCCAAATGATTCATTGTTGATTTCATTTCGACAAACAGGTTCACAACTGATAATGAGCATTATCAATAGCCATAGTGGTAAGGTCATTCGTACGACTAATCTTCCTGAAAGCCCTTATACATCATGGAATATTGCTTGGAGTCCTGATAGTCGAAAGGTTCTGATGGGGCAAATTACGGGACTCGTCGATGTTCCCCCATTCCGGTATATTGTTGATGTGCAAACAGGGGCGGTTCAACCTATATTGCGCGATGCCCTGACGAGTGGAGTGATAGGTTGGTCTTTAGGGAGCAGTAATAATGGCAGTAACGCGCAGGCAAACACTTCTTCCTTTTCGTGGAGTCCTGATTCACGCTTTATTGCAGGTTTTCTCTGGCAATATCGTAGTGCAAGCAATCAAATTGATAACTTCCTTAATACCGTAGGAATTTGGGACTCGCGTACTGGCTGCCTTCTTCAAACGTTTCGATTACCCTTTCCTGACGGACTGTCCGATAAGGAAAAACGCACCTTTTACAATACGACCCCTCAATGGAGCGCCGATGGAAAACGTCTTTTACTCCACAGCCAGTCAATATCTTCACAACGACAAACACTTGGGTTTTCATCTGCCTTCAATAGCCAGAAAATTGTACAGCCGGTCTCCGGTTTTAGCCGCACTGATTATGACGGCACAACGATTATTGCCAATGTCAATATTGATCAAATCCCCTGCCAAGAAGACCGATCTGACTCGGTGTGGTCTATTCTCCCACGTGGGGTGCTTCGCGTTGCTCATGTCAATTTTCCATCGTTGCAATGTGGTACGACCTCAGCATCAATAGTATTTCCGATATCAAACACATCACTGCGAACAATCATTCTCCGCCTACCCAGCCTCACGGGCGAAAATGCTTCCGATTTTTCGCTGCTTTCCATAAATGATAATCCGATAGATTCAACACAGAGAATCATCACACTCACACCAAATAACTATCAACGGCAATTGGAGGTACGCTTCGCCCCACGTGGCTTCGGCAGTCGCACCGCACAAATGGTCTTCACCGATAGTTCCGGCGTGGAACTCGAAACCATCACACTTTCGGGGCGCAAAGACACCCTCGCCATCGCACCTGCCGAACTCCGCACCACCTTCCGCCGCGTCCTGCAAAATTCCGCCACAAGTGCAAGCGTTTCCTTCCGCAACGTCGGCACAGTGCCGCTTGCGTGGGACGGACAAATGCTGCGCGAATCGTCGCTTTTGCCCACCTCTCCCAACGGAATGAACCCGCAACAGCAGTTCCAAAGCGCTGCGGGGCTGTTTCGGATTGACAGCATCGCTCCGGCGGTTGTGATTCCCAATGACAGCGCCCGTATCCATCTTACGTGGCTGGCAAGCCGCACCGAAGGCGTGTTCCGCGATTCCGTCGCTCTGCTCCAATGTGGTGCGGCACGGCATCAATTCGTCGTTTCGGCAGATGTTGTGCCTGATGAACCACGCTTGGAGATAGATTCTGCGCTCAGTTTCGGGCATTTGGTCTGCGAAACAAGCAGCCTTGCCACGCTCACTCTTCGCAACACAGGCGGGAAGCCGCTTTTGTTTTTTAGCGCCTTTCCCGACCCCATAGAATTTCGCAGAGCGCTGGTAAACACGGCTCCAATGCTCATAACAATTCCGCCCTTTGAAAGCTACGCCCTGCCACTCCGCTTCACGCCGGAGCGCGGCGGGCGCACGGATGGCGGCATTGTGGTAAACACCAACGACCCAAAGCAATCGCGCCTTCTGGTGCGGCTTTCGGGGCGAAAAACGCTCTTTCGCTATGCGTGGAATCCCGAGCGTTTGGACTTTGGCAATGTGCCGTTTGCCCAAAGCCGCACCCGAACCGTACAGCTTGAAAACCAAAGTACAGAGCCGTTTCTCTGGCGTACGCTTCCACAGGATTTAGACCCCGTGTTTGTTGTTGAGCGCGTTGTGCCGAATCCCATTCCTGCCGGAGCCGCCGCCGCAGTCACCGTGCGCTTCCGAGGGCTACGAAGCATCGGCACAAGCACCGCCATTCTCGACGTTCCGATGAACGATGCGTGCAGCACCCAAACTCGCTTTAGCCTCGCCGCACGAGTCTTGGAGCCGCAACCGCAAATCATCGCCCCAGACACGGTGCGCCTTGGAACGCTCTTCTGCGAAACCGCAAGCTCCGCCAGCGTGAACATTCGCAACAACGGCGACGCAGATTTGGTTATACGCAGTCTTGCCACCGAAGGCGCACAAAACCTTGATTTCCCACAGGATTCGGTGCGCTTGGGCATGATGACGCTCAAGCCTCAAGAATCCACGTCCTTGCGTCTCATTTTCCGTCCGCTTGGCTTGGGAGAGCGCCGTGCAACGCTGCTTTTGCGCACCAACGACACCGCAACGGCGCGAAATGGCGATATTCGCATCGTTCTGGCGGGACGTAAAGATTCGGTCGGCTTTGCGCTGAACCGCCAACCCAATGCCCTCCGCACGGTTGACGAAAACACGCCACTTTTGGACACACTGTTACTGCGCAATATCGGCACCGTGCCGCTTGTCTGGGGCGCTTCCGGAGGCGCTTCGCTGAATGAATTTCCCGTGCGTTTGGACAGCACCTTCGTTCTTGAGCGCATCGAACCCGCAACAACTCTCCCCGACAGCGCTTCACGGCTTATTATCCGATTTTTGGGAGGAAAAGCGGGACTGAGTGCGGTTCGTGGCTATCGCCTACAGGCGGCATCCGTCCTTGCGCCGAGCTGCACCCGCACTGCCGACCTTACCTTGCGCGGCGAAGTCCTCAAAGAGCCGCGTTTAGCGGCAATGGAAGGCGCAGGGGCGCGGCTTCTCTGCGAGAACACCACGACCTTCACGATTCGCCTCGCCAGCATCGGCACGGACGATCTGCTTTTGCAAACGCCTGTTTTGAGCAACAATCCCGGCAATGCTTTTCGCATTGTTTCTTCGCCAAGCCGCATCAATGCTCGCACAGGACGAGACAGTATCGTCATTACAGCGCTGACCGCACAAACGGGAATTTTCACCGCTCAAGTCCGCATCCGCTCCAATGCTGCCAATCTGCCGGATACGACCCTGATTCTTTCGCTCCGCAAGGATTCATCGGGTGTGCAGATAATTCCGAGAATGCTGGATTTTGGAGGCTTGCCGGGCAATACTCCCGCAAGCCGCTCCATTACGCTCTCGAACACAGGCACAATCCCCCAAGATTTCGCTCTGCCTGAGCGCAAGGGATCCTTCACACTGGAATCCTTGACCGCCAATCCGCTTCCTGCGGGTGCTTCGGCACAAGGTCTGGTGCGGTTCTCAGGCGGCGCGGGCGGTTTGGTGCGGGATACGCTTCGCTTCATGGATTCTTGTGGTCGCGTGGTGGTTCTGCCCTTGGAAGCGAGAGTGGTAGCGGGCTTGGCGGCACTGCCTGACACGATAGCCATAGAAGTCGGAGCGGTGGAAGACGTTCCCATTTTTCTCCGCAACCGCAGAGGCGTGGAGCGGGGCATGGAACTGGGGTTGCGCGTCAAAGTAGCCAATGCGTCGCTTTTGGATATTGTTGCGCCAAGCGCGGAATCCAGCGTGTTTTTGCAAGAAAGCGCCCTACCAAACACCTTACCGAACAAGCGTACAAGCCAAGTTCTACGGTACAAGACGATGCTAACGACAATGGAAGAACAAGAGCCAGTCTTACGCCTCAGAGTACGCAGTCTTTTGGGCAGTGCCACAACGACGACGATTGTTCTCGACAGTGTGCAGATAAGCGGCGTTGCGCAATCAAGTGCGGACACGGCATATTATCGCACTAAAGGCATCAACTACACCGGAGGCGCACCACGACTGGTCTTCTCGCCGAATTTGACGGCACTCACCATTGCGCCAAATCCTGTCAGTGATGCTCTTCTTCTCATCAGCCTTAATTCCCGTGAAGCCGCACCATTACTGGTCGAGTTGACTGATATTCTTGGGCAAAAGCACACACTCCACACGGAGCAGGTGTTTGATGGCGCTCAA
This sequence comes from Ignavibacteria bacterium, assembly GCA_013298375.1. Lineage (GTDB taxonomy): Bacteria > Bacteroidota > Ignavibacteria > Kapaibacteriales > UBA4661 > PH2015. Next base: position 4,348 of record JAAFHM010000110.1, read on the forward strand.
ACGCTATCGCTTCCCGTTTCACATCTGGCTTCGGGAGCGTATTTGCTGACCGTGCGCTTAGGCGCAGAGCAGCATTCGCGGATGGTGACGATTGTTCGATGAGTATTATTTGTGAGTGGTTAGGTATCTCCTTCCGACGGCTGAAGAGTGCAAAAACGCTGCCGTCGGAAGGTTTTCCCGGTACTGATTCTTTTGAGTTAGTTCCGGGAAATCCGTTCTACGCTTAGGAAAGCGTAGGGCGGGAATACGCACCTGACCAGCCGTATTTTCCATAACCTGATTTTCCTTTCGACTATGCGACGTTCAACTATCCTTTTAACCGCATTATTCCTCGCTTCTACGGCAATTTCTCTTCATTCGCAAACAGGATTGCCAGAGCAGGAAAAGCCCGCAAACCCTGTTCGCATCGGTATTACAGGCGGTTACGCGGCGAACAGGCACACGGCGAATTTTCTCAATAACGATTTGCTGGGATTATTTCGCTTCCCGGAGCGCGAGGGGAAATTTCCCGAGAACTTCCGCGAAGGGTTAGGAAATGGCTTGTATGCTGGTTTTGTGGCAACAATCCCGCTTGATGCGGTATGGGCAATTTCGCTCCGAGCCTCTGCCGCGCAGCACGACGCGCTGCTGAGTACGAAGGAATACTACCCAACAAGAGATGGTGCGGGAAATGAGGTTGATACGGCAAGTTACAGCCTTCATGCGCTTTCTGTGCGGCTTCCGAGCGTTGGGCTGGAAGCCCTGATAGAGCGCCGTTTTGAGGGCATTGGACTGGTGCTGCAAGCGGGATTTCGTGCGGCATACATGGTTGCACCGAGTTTTACCTACAAAGAGCGCTTTAATACAAGTCTGAAAGACGGTCGCGGTCTTTTTGTGCAGGAAAACAGCGTTGAACGAGTGCCGCTTGGGACGAATTCTCTTGCGCTTCCGCAGTTTGCGCCGTTGCAGATCCACATTCTGGGCGGGCTGGGCTACGAGTTGAGCCTTGGCGAAAAACTGCGCATTCGCCCCGAAGCAATGTACGCGCTTGGCGTGACAAACGCCTTCCAAGCACGCGTCGTATCAGGCAATGAGCCAAATCTCTGGTCGTTGGGACAGATTCGCGGCGGAGTTACCGTCACGCTGCCATTGCCAGAGAAGCCGATTCCGCCACCTCCTCCGCCTGTGGATACCGTCAAGCCCGCACCAGTACTGATGGTGAAAGCAAGCGGCTTGCAATCCAACGAACAAACTAACGAACAAATTAATGAGCAGACAAGCGTCGTTCTGCGGGTGCAGCAAACGATTTCGCGGAGTGTTTTTCCGCTTCTCCCGTATATCTTTTTTGATGGGGTTGCCGGAACAGCAATGCCTACGCGATATGCAATGCTCAAACGTGAGGAAACAAGCGCCTTTCGTGAGTCCAAACTTTCATCGGCGTATGACCTTGTACCGGGCGAACATTCCTATTATCACGTGCTGAATATCGTTGGCGAGCGGCTTCGGCGCTTGCCGAAAGCAACGTTGACGATTCATGGTTGCACCGATGGTTTTACGGCGGAGCGCGACAAAGCGGATGTTGCAAAAGCCCGTGCAAACGTCGTGATGCGGTATTTGCGGGAAGTCTGGGATATCGACGCTTCACGCCTCAAACTCCTCGACAACACGCTTTCGCCCACAACGCCCTCCATTCCGCTCAATGATGCCGACAAACAAGCGGAAAACCGCCGTGTGGAGTTGCGTTCCGACGTGCCAGAGATTCTTGAGCATATTACCCTGATTGACACCACACGGCGTGTGTCGCCTCCGACGCTGCGCTTTAGAATGTTGGCGCGGCATCTGGATTCTGTAGGCGCATGGAAGCTGACCGTACGGGAGTCGGGAAGAATCGTGAAAGAGTTTTCAGGAGAAGGCGCAGTGCCGCCTGTGCTAGATTGGCGTGTGGACGAGCGGGAACTTGCCGCTTTGCATTTGAATAACGACCCCAACGATAATGCTTCAAAAGCGCTTGAATACTTGCTTTCATACACTCTGGCAAACGGCAGTGCAGAGGTACGTTCGGCAACAGACCGTATCCCATTGGAAACCCGCACCGAGAGCCAAATTGCCAAGAAGTCCCGTACATCCTCGTTTTTCGCGGGTCGGCAAATTGAACGCTTCAATTTGATTCTCTTCGATTTTGCCAAAAGCGCGATGACTGCCGAACAACAACCAATGATGAATTTGATGAAAAGCCGCATCAAACCTCAATCGTCAGTGCGTGTGGATGGCTTCACCGATCGCACGGGCGAAGCGGAATTTAACCGCAAACTTTCCCTGCAACGGGCGCTGGGCGTGGCTCAGGCACTCGGTTTTTCGGCAGAACAGCAAAAAACAAATGTCATGGGATACGGCTCTATGCTGGAATTATACGACAACAATGTGCCGGAAGGTCGCTTTTACTCACGTACGGTGCGGGTGATTGTCGAAACGCCGGAAAGTGAGTAGTGGTGTGCCAAAAGGATTTTCGCACAAGGAGTTTTCGCACTTTGCCCCTTTGGGCAGGTTCAGGCTGAAGACCGCTTCAAACTTCGTATTGAGTTTATCGAAGCAGATACAAATACTTTTGATGGGTTGATCCTCTTATGAAAAATATGAATCTCCTATTAACCACCAACCACACTCAAGAGGGCTTGTAATATGCGGTCTGCGGGTTTTAGGTGTGGCGAGTTTTCTCGTGAAAAGCGCTTCATATTGGCTTCCGGCAACAGAATACTCGAAAAGCCGAGTTTTTGCGCTTCATTGACGCGCTGCTCAATCGAAACAACTGCCCGCACTTCGCCTGTCAAGCCGATTTCCCCGATAAGCGCCGTGTCTGCTTGAATGGCAATATCGCGGAACGAACTCATAATTGCTGCGGCGACTCCCAAATCCACGGCGGGATCGTCCAATCGCAATCCCCCGGCGATATTGACAAAAACATCATGCTTGCCAAGCGCCAAACCAAGCCGTTTTTCCAATACCGCCAAAATCATCTGCAAACGGCGATAATCCAAGCCTGTGGCACTACGCTGCGGAACATTGTAGCTGGATGGCGTGACAAGTGCTTGCACCTCGACCAAAATCGGGCGCGAACCCTCCATTGCCGCTACCACAGCCGTTCCCGACTCGCCCGCGTTGCGTTGCGATAGAAAAACTTCCGATGGGTTATTCACCTCGCGCAAACCGTCTTCGCTCATTTCAAAAACGCCAATTTCGTTGGTCGAACCGTAGCGATTTTTTGCCGCCCGCAATATACGATACGAGTAAATACGCTCTCCCTCGAACTGCAAGACCGTATCGACAATATGCTCCAAGACCTTTGGTCCCGCAATCGTCCCTTCTTTGGTGACGTGTCCGACAAGAAAGACGGGTTTGTGGAGCGTTTTTGCAGCTTGCATCAGCAACGCGGCACATTCTCGCACCTGTGCCACGCTGCCGGGCGCGGATTCAATGGAAGGGCGAAACATCGTTTGAATAGAATCAGCAATCACCACCCCCACATCGTTTGAGCGCATAGCTTCAACGATTTCGTCTGCATTGGTTTCCGCCAGCACCCGCAAGCCCGTAAAATCAAGGCTCAGGCGGCTTGCACGGGATTTAATCTGTTGAAGCGATTCCTCGCCCGTAACGTAGAGTGGTTGCGCCGCGCCCAAACGAGCGCACATTTGCAGCATCAGCGTTGATTTCCCAATACCCGGATCGCCGCCGACTAGCGTGATAGAGCCACGCATAATGCCGCCGCCGAGTACGCGGTCGAGTTCCGTGATTCCCGTCATAATGCGCTCTTCATTGTCTTGCTCAACATCTGTCAGCAGAACGGGCTTCGAGCGCGTATTGGTGCGATTTTCCGGCAGGACGCGCCGCGAGGTAGCGGCAGATTCTTTCACCTGCGTCTCTTCGGTCATGGTGTTCCACTCGCCACACGAGGGGCATTTACCCGTCCAGCGCGGCGCAGAAAAACCACAGTTTTGACAAGCGTAAATAGTTTTTGTTTTCATGCGTTATTGCGTGATAATGGTTGAGCCTTGGATTCGTCCCCGATACGCGGCAATATACGATTTTCTCTTGTTTTCTCTGTGACTCATCAAGATTGCGTTAGCGCAAAAGACGCAAGGCAGGAATTTTTTTGACTTTTCTGGTATGGGTTTTTCGTAATATTGCATTTCTCGCAGACACAAGAGTCCAAGCACTTCTCACGAAATACATTTCAAGGAATAGCCATGAATTTCGGCAATTTTTCCATCGAACTTCTCGAAACAGGCGATTTTGCGCTTGACGGCGGCGCTATGTTCGGCGTGGTACCGCGCAATCTCTGGGAAAAAGCCTATCACGCGCCCGATGACCAAAACCGCATACCAATGAAAGCCCGATGCTTACTCATTCGCGGACATATTGGCGGAAAAGACCGCATTGTGCTTGTTGACGCGGGCAATGGCGAAAAATTTCCCCCGAAAGTTGCCCAACTCTATAAAATTGACAACACGCAGTTTCGGCTTGAAACCTCGCTTGCACGGTTTGGTGTGAAGCCGGAGGACGTGACGGACGTAATTTTGACGCATCTGCATTTTGACCATGCCGGCGGTATTACGACGCTTGATGCACTGGGCAAACCCTACCCTACCTTCCCCAATGCCCGCCATTACGTGCAGCGCGACCATTTGCGTTGGGCGCAATATCCGACCGAAAAAGACCGTGCTTCTTTTTTTAAGGAGAATTTTGACCCGATTGTTGCAAGCGGACAGATGGAAATTCTGGACGGCGACGGTTCGCTCTGGGCAGACGATGGAATCAGCGTCACGCTGCACAACGTTCATGGACACACCAAAGCGCTTCAAACCGTGATGATTGAGCTTGGTTCAGGCAACGAAAAAGAGCGTATTTATTTTCCTGCCGACCTACTTCCGACCTCTGCGCACGTCTCTGTGCCTTACGTGATGGCATACGACAATTTCCCGCTCACGACGATTGAAGAAAAGAAAGCGCTTTTGCCACGTTTGTACGAGGAGAAGTGGTTAGTTGTTTTTGAACACGACGGTTTTATGCAGGCTTCGAGGATTATTGCTGCCGAGCGAGGTTTTATGCGGGGTGAGGGGATTGTCATTACGGAATGGTAGGCGCAATTTCTAGCACTGGGTAGTGTTAAGTTTTGAGTGCTAAGTTTTAAGTGAGGAGAAGCAAAAGCCCCTTATTAACAACAACTTATGAGCATTTCGCTTCAATACTTGACAACTATAATTAGGCACTACCAAATTGCGCTTGCACGGCGTGAAGGCGGGAAGTTTCACCGCAAAGTCCTGTGGTAGCTTCGTAGGGCAATCGCATGAAAAAAAATCTATGCCGTAGAGACAAGGTATTGCCTTGTCTCTACACGTTAAACGACAAACACTGATGATATTGGAATGCTGATTTGATGCGGGTTTGAAATTTTCATGCGATTGCCCTAGGTAGCTTCGGGACGGGATTGTTTTTTTGCCATTTTTTTGATATGACCAGTGAGAACCATTCTTCAAAAACGACCTCGCCGAGCAGCAACAATGCGCCCGGCGAGGGTTCTTTCGGCAATGAGGTTTCTGTTACTTCGAGCGAGGCACCATCAGCGCCCCAAAAAACGAAGTCGCACTGCGCGTCGGCACGGGAGAACGTGAGGAGTGAACGCGCTCACCGATCCAGCCGCCCAGATATGTGGTCACAATACCAATCGCCAAACCGCTCAAAATGACGGGCAGTTCCAACATCCCAAGCGCAATACAGACAATATCAACGTTAATGACAACCGTTGTGAAGCCTGCAATACCAGCTTCCTCAAAAATAATTCCCCGTGAGCGCAGACCAATAATGAAGCCCGTGAGCGCCAAACCAATCAGATAGGCAACAAAATGTTCCATCAATTTGAAGCCGAGAAATATAACTAACGTGCTGGAAGTGAACATCGTTGCTGTAACGCCAAGAATAATGCCGCAGAGCGCCCAGCCCCATTCGACAGGCTCTTCGCGGACACCGTATTCAATTGTGCCGTGCAATTTCTCGCCAGCCCAGCCGCCAAGAGCCGCCAAGACAATACCGTTCATCAGAATTACCACCAAAAGCGTTGTTGTCATATCCTGAAAACCTCGCAGTTGCAAGGCAGGAAGGGCAAAATACAAGACCATACTCACCACTATCGCACTAATTGTTGGCTCCAGCAAATTAACATCGCGCGAAACCAAGCCCTCAAGGATGCCCGTGATAAGGAATCCCGCCAATACTGCCATTATCGGAAACGGTAACGCTGCGAACGATGAGCCGCTTGCGTATGCCATCAGAAGCGTTAAAAGCGATCCGGCAATTGATGAAATTGCCATACTTTTGATACTGAAATGACCATCTTGCATACTACACCCCACACACAATGATTTGAAAAGAAAATGTGAATTAGTTTCAAGCGTTGATAAGCACAGTCTGTGCAATACTTTTTTGAAATCTGATTTGCATGGAGAGCCTTTTGCCCACGATAACCGACCCAACATCCCACACCTACACGACAAAACACACTATCCCCATCCCAGCGCCAAATTTACGCAGAATTTGGTAGCAAGCAAATCGTTTTGTTATGTTTTCATGCTCATTTGTTTGTTTGGAAAGAATTGCCCCTTTTCTGCTTGCGCACACCTCTTTTCTTCTGTAAATTGGGCGCTGGTTTTAATCCTCGCAATGCCTTTTGCGGCTATGTTTCATTTCTTCATTTCTACTATTTTCATGGGACAACCGATACCACAAACACCCGGCATGAAAGCAACACGTCAAGGCTTCGGACAAGGACTGGTCGAGCTTGGCGAAGCAAACCCTAATGTCGTCGCGCTCGGCGCTGATGTTAGCGGCTCAGTCTTGACGTCAATGTTTCAGGCAAAATTTCCTGACCGCTTTTTTTCCATCGGCATTGCCGAACAAAATGCCACCACCGTCGCAGCAGGGCTGGCGCTTTCGGGGAAAGTGCCATTTTTCGCGGGTTATGGCGCATTTACAACCATGCGGAATGCCGACCAACTTCGTATTTCCGTCTGCTACAACGAAGCCAATGTCAAAATTGCCGGAAGTCATTCCGGCGTAACCGTCGGACCGGACGGTGCTACGCATCAGGTCTTGGAGGATTTGGCATTGCTCAGAGCATTGCCGCATTTGACGCTTGTTGTTCCCTGCGATTACGAGGAAACACGCCGTGCAACGCTGGCTATTGGCGAAATGCACGGTCCTGCCTACCTCCGCTTCAGCCGCGATAATAGTGCTATGTTCACCACCACCGACACCCCATTCCAACTCGGACGGGCGGAAGTCTTCCGTGACGGCAGCGATGTTGCCTTGATTGCGTGTGGGCTTTTGGTCTGGGAAGCACTACAAGCCGCACAGGAACTAGAGAAAAAGCACGGCATCCAAGCCCGCGTCATTAACTGCCACACCTTGAAGCCGATTGACAGCGCAACGATTGTGAAGGCTGCCCGTGAGTGCGGTGCGGTGGTGACGGCGGAAGAACATCAGGTACATGGCGGCTTGGGC
>JAAFHM010000428.1 GCA_013298375.1 Ignavibacteria bacterium
AGAACTTGCCAAAATGCGGATTATGGCAACCCTAGCACCAGCGCTGTTTTTTACCGACCCGAACCTGTTTCCGATTATGCTCTTTCGCAAAACGACTATCAGCGTTCAACACGGCATCGCGTCTTCGTCCGCATATGCTTTTGGCAGCTTCGGTTTTGTGCTTTGCGGCGTGACGGGTGAAGTTGCCAAAGGTATCGAATTTGGCGAGATGGCGCTGCAACTTATTGGAGAGCGGCAATACAACGAATATCAAGCGCGGGCGCTTTTTATTGTGCGGTACTTTATTGACCATTGGCATAAACCGATGGTGAGCAATGTTCGTGAAATCAAAAATGCTTACCAACACAGCTTAGAAACAGGCGAGGCAGATTTTACGGCGTTTTTGGGCAATGGTTATGTGGTCTATCTGATTCTGGCGGGAACACCGCTCGAAGAAGCAGAGCAGGAACTGACGAGGCAACTGCAATACATCACGCAAAACAAGCAGTTTACGTCGCTCGCCTTCAACAATCTCTATCATCAATTCGTCTTGTGCCTGCTTGGCAAAGCCGAAAATCCGGGCTTGATTGTCGGCGAGAGATACGATATTCTTGCTCAGGAAGCAGAATATCTCAAAACGAATAATCAAAGTACGCTCGCAAACCAATGTTATTTCCAAATGCAACTTTCGTTGCTGATGGGGCAGTTCAAAGAAGGAATCCGCTTTGCTGATGTGGGCATGAAAAGCCGCAGTGCGATTGTCGGGGCTTCGATTTCCCTTCAGATGCTTTTTATTGACGGACTGCTCAGGTATCATGCCGTTGCGGGCGGCATCAGCACACAGCGCCGCAAGGATATTGCGCTGCTGAAATCGCATATCAAAGCATTACAAAAAGTTGCTCTGACGTGTCCGAATGATTATCAGCACAAAGTCTGGACGCTGCAAGCCTGCTTGTTTGCCGTGCAGGGCAAAGCAGCAAAGGCACATTCGCTCATGAATCAAGCAGCAGACTATGTGCGTCAGTACGGCAATTTGTACGACCAATGTTTTATCGTCATTGAGCGTTATCGGCTGTTTGCCCATTTTGGCGATGATGAAGCCGCAATGAAAGTTCTTGAGCAGGCGTTTGGTTTATTGCAGGAATGGAACGCCGATGCCGTTTTGGAGATGCTCAAAAAAGAGCCGTTGTACATTCGTTTGCTTGCCAAACAGCGCCAAACAACGCTTGGTGAAGAGGCATTGCATGAGCCATCCGCACGAGCAACATCGGAAAAATTTACCAAATCTTCGACAGGCAGCCTGAGTAATGAAACCGTTGATATTTACAGTATCATCAAAGGTACGCAGATTATCACGGGCGAATTGAATTTGAAAAATCTGATGGAAAAAATGCTGGCGGTAATGTCGGAAAACGCCGGAGCCCAGCGCGGAGTCTTGATTCTTGATGAAGAAAAAGGATACTTTGCCGTTCACACCGAACTCGACGAAGAAGGAACGATTCTCGTTGTGGAGCCGATGCCATTCGAGAAGCACAAGCGCGTTTGTGCGGCGATTATCAATTATGTTCTTCATTCGGGAGCAAATTTAGTTTTGGATAATGCAGCAGCAGATATGCGATTTATGAACGATGCGTACATCAAAGCGAACGTGATAAAATCGGTGCTGTGTAGCAAGATTATGATTAAAAGTAAGGTTGTAGGGGTGTTGTATCTTGAAAATAATCTGGTATCGGGGGCATTTACGCCGAATAGAATTGAGGTGCTGAATATTCTCACGGCGCAGGCGGCGATTGCTATTGAAAATGCCCGATATTACGCGGTTGTTGAAGATATGAATAGAACGTTGGAACAGAAGGTGCAGATTCGCACACAAGAGTTGGAGCAGAGCAACGGCGAACTCTTGAAGTTGAATAATGAGAAAAATGAACTGATGGGAATCGTCGCACACGACTTGAAAAATCCCATCGGAGCAATTCTTGCATTTGCAGAACTTATTGAAAATCAGACACTGAAGGGCGAAGGTGCGTTGGATGCCGCACAGCAAATTTTTCAAACCAGCAATCGGATGTTGGAGTTGGTGAAAAATCTTCTGGAAATCAACCGCTTGGAATCAGGCGGGTTTCAACTTAATATCGTTACCTTCGATATTTCCACGTTTGCCGATGCCGTCTTGTGGCAATACACATCGCAGGCAGAGGCGAAAAATATTGCTCTACGATATACAAATGAAGCAACAAACAGCGTCGCCCGTGCTGATGAACAAGCATTGATGCAGGTTGTTGATAATCTTGTCTCGAATGCTATTAAATATTCTCCCTTCAATACAACCATTTTTATTCGTTTGAAATCAAGTGACAGAGCCGTTCGTATCGAAATTCACGATGAAGGTCCGGGAATTTCGGAAGACGATATGAAGAAGCTGTTTGGGAAATTCGCCCGCCTCAGCGCCCGCCCAACAGGCGGCGAACACAGTACGGGATTGGGCCTCAGCATTGTCAAAAAAATGGTGGAAGCAATGGACGGCAAAGTCTGGTGCGAATCAGAATTGGGCAAAGGAGCGACGTTTATTGTGGAATTGCCGCAAGCGCAGAATGGTTGATGAATAAGCGCTACCCCGTGCGACTTGTTCATTGAGGGCATAGAAAAAATATTCGCAAACACACTCAATTATCGTATCGTTTTGACGGGAAGAAAGGTTGATGAGGCTATGATTCACTTGCTATCGAAAAAACTGCTTCCGGCGGTACTTGTTTTCACGTTGCTTGTCGTCGTGAGCAATACTCCTTTGTCTGCCCAAATGACGCGGGGCGATTCCTTGAAAGCGGCGTTGGCAGCGCATAGCGAGCCAGATACGGTCAGAGTGAAAATGCTGAACGACCTAATGTGGTTTCTCCGCGCTTCCGACCCATCTCAAGCAATGCAGTACGGGAAGGCAGCCCTCGAACTATCGCAAAAGCTGGGGTTCAAATGGGGAATGGTGAAGGCATACAGCTACATGGGCGTATGCGCACGAAACCTGAACAACTACGGGCTTGCTGCGGAAATGTACCTGAAACACCTGCTTCTGGCGGAAGAGCTTGGTTCGGAATCAGAAATGTTTTTTGCGGTGAATAATATCGGTAATCTCTATCTCAATCAAGAAGACTGGAACAATGCGCTTCGATACGCACTTCGTAATCTGCCTTACGCAGAAGATAAGGGTTCGCTCGACCAAAAAGCATACGCCTATACGAATCTGGGGCGCTGTTATTCTGGATTGCAACAGTATGACAAGGCAATGGAATATTTTGACAAAGCGCTGCGTTATCAGTATGAACGCAAAGATACTGCCCGCATCGTGAGTATTTTGAACGAAATTGCGAATATCCATTTTTTACGCAATAACGACGAGCAATCGCTTCAAACGCACCAGCGCGTTATCCGCCTCGTCTCGCAAAATGACGAGCGGACACTGCCGAAAACGCTGGTGCAAATGGCAATTATCTATCAACGGCGCAGAATGATAGATTCATCGAACTACTATGCCCAGCAATCTGCCGCCGTTGCATTCAAGGTTGGTAGAGCGGAAACGCGGGCAACGGCTCTGCGTGTACTTTCGGAGAATGCTGCCTCCGTGGGAAATTTTCAACAGGCATACCAAATTCATATTGAATTTGCTGCTGTGCGAGATTCTGTGTTACAATTAAATGGCGTAAAGGAGCTTTCCTCACTGCAAGCCCGCTACGAAGTGGAAAAGAAACAACGGGAAATCGAAACGCTTGGCAATGAAAGTCGGCTTCAGCAAACGACGCGAAACATCTTCATTGCTGGTTTTTTGATTGTTCTCGCCTTTGCGGTATTGATTGGGGTTAGGTACCGCGAAAAGTTCCGTACTGAGGCAATCATTCGTGAGCAAAATGAGAATTTGCAGGTTCAAGCTGCCGAAATTTCGAGTATCAACGAGCTTCTCTCCAGCACAAATACGACGCTGCAAGAAAGCAACGAACAACTCCAAAGCAAAAACGATGAACTCGCCGCGCTCAATGCCGAAAAAAACGAACTTATGGGCATTGTCTCGCATGATTTGAAAAACCCCATTGGTGCGATTCATACTTTTGCAGAACTTCTTGAGAATAAGGAATTTGAAGGCGAAGAAGCCGATCTCGCTATTCAGCAAATCGGAAAAATCAGCGATAGAATGCTGGATTTGGTGAAAAATCTTCTTGATGTAAACCGCTTAGAATCTGGCGGGATGACGATGAATCTTGTAGAATTTGATATTGCGCCGATAGTAGAAGCAACAGTCTATCAGTACACTTCGCAAGCCGAAGCAAAAAACATCACCCTTCATTTTGCCAACGAAGCAGAAACAAGCACTGCCATTGCCGACGAACAAGCAATCATGCAGGTTCTCGAC
>JAAFHM010000273.1 GCA_013298375.1 Ignavibacteria bacterium
TCACCCATTTTTGGAGGGGGGGTGCTGGGATTTTGAGGTTTTTGTCATGTTTTCATTTCACAAAATGAAAAGCGTAAATACACCTTTCGGGCGGTGGCGTTTTTTGGCAAAAAACGGTATTTTTTTGCAAAATAAATACACTTTTTGTGAACAACTCCTAAGGGACAGAGGAGGTAAGCGGCAAAAAAAAATTGATTTTTTTGAAAAAAAATGCGGAAATACCCGTCGGAAGCTTGAGGAAAGCGCCCCCAAGCGGGGAGACAGCTCCTGTTCTTGCGTACCCATCAAACACCTCACGAACCACGCCGCCTCAGGCGGCTTCTGCGATTTGCGGGGAGTGCAGAGTGCATTCTTGCGAGGGTCTCGCTGCCTTGAGCGAGGCTCTCGCTCAGGCGTGGGAGCGAGAGCCTGCCGAAGAAGGCAGACCCTCGCGGGGAGACCGAAAATGCAAAAATACCCGCCGGACACTTTCTTTTACGCTGAAACGCCCTACGAACCACGTCGCCCAGTTGATACGCAGCACCCGTCCGGCGGCTGCCGCGCCTGGCGAGCGGTTACGATGATTTGCTTTTTGCGGTGATTTATTGCAGTTTTGTAGCATTCGTCGTTTTCCTGCCATTCTTCCATCAGCACAAGGATACACCAATGTCCACCATTCAACTTTCCGTTTCCGACGCGCTTGCCCGGCGCATTGGCAAAGAAGAACTCCAACGGCTTTTGCAAGAGCATCTTGAGCGTTTGGAAGAAGAAACGCTTCTCAAACCACTACATGCAACCCAGATTCCGCTTGAAGAAGAGCCATTTATCGGGATGTGGGCAGACCGCGAAGATATGAAAGATAGCGTCGAATATGTTCGCAATCTTCGCCGAAATTTCAATCGCGTCAGCCGATGGGAAAAACGCGAGCAGGACCAGAACCCACTATGATAGTATTCGATACCGATATTCTTATTGATGCAAGCCGTAGCGTTCAGATGGCAGTGCATACATTGTCCCAGTTTCAACAACGGGGGCAATTAGCGGTGAGTGCGATGACGCAAATGGAACTTCTTATCGGCTGCCAAAACAATCGCGCACTAGCGCAGACCAATATTTTTCCGCAACGCTTTATAATTTTCCCGATAGACCGCTCCATATCTGATATTGCCACTGCTCTTCTTACCAAATATACCCTCAGTCATGGACTACAAATACATGATGCCCTCATAGCCGCTACCGCCCTCCACCACGCTCTGCCACTGCTCTCCAAAAATCAGCGCGATTACCGCTTTATTGACGGACTGAATCTTTTGCCGTATCCACGCCAGTAGCAGAAATCATCCCCCGCTTGGCGGCTGCCGCGTCTGACGAGCGGACGCTTCTTCCGTGCGTTGCGATGATTTGCTTTTCGCCCCGATTTATTGCAGTTTTGTAGCATTCGTCGTTTTCCTGCCATTCTTCCATCAGCACAAGGATACACCAATGTCCATCATTCAACTTTCCGTTTCCGACGTACTTGCTAGGCGCATTGGCAAAGAAGAACTCCAACGGCTTTTGCAAGAGCATCTTGAGCGTTTGGAAGAAGAGGCGTTGGCTGCACCTGTTGCGCACAAGTCAGAACGAGACGATTTTTCTCTCGAAGCATCTATCCAAGCCAGCATTCATCACCATATTGATTTTGTATCGCATCCCTTTATCGGTCTTTGGGCTGACCGCGAGGAAATGAGCGATAGCACCGAGTATGTGCGAAATCTTCGTAAAGAAATGAATCGCTTTGATGCCTCAATCCCTACCAAAGAATGATACTGACGCTGGTTGATACCGACGTGATCATTGATGCAAGCCACAATAATCGTGATGCTCAAAATACCCTGATAGCCTCGCAACAGCAAGGTCTGCTCGCCATCAGCACCATGACCGAAATGGAGCTTCTTGCCGGATGCCGCAACAAAGCAGAGTTGACAACGCTCGACGACCTTCTTGCTGAACTCCTCATCATTCCCTTTACGCCCGCAATTTCTCGACAAGCCTTAACCCTGCTCCGTCGGTATCGGCTCAGTCATGGATTGCAAAATGCCGATGCCCTCATAGCCGCTACCGCCCTCCATCACGCTCTGCCACTGCTCTCCAAAAATCAGCGCGATTACCGCTTTATTGACGGACTGAATCTTTTGCCGTATCCACGCCAGTAGCAAAACCATCACCCCGTCCCATGCAGCACCCGCCAGACGGGGCAATCAGCACCTCGCCAGACGAGCGGAGAACCACGCTACCCGGGGCTTCTTAACCCGTCGGATGGGCTGCCCGCCTGACGAGCGGAAAACCTCTTTTGAGTGCGAAGAGCGTTCCCGCAGATCAATCACATCGCCTGAAGCGCTACTAGCGTAATATCATCGTGTTGATGCGCTTTTCCGGCAAATTTTCGTACATCAGCAAGTGTCGCGGAAATAAGGTCGGCGGCGTGGAGTGGTGCATTGCGGAGCGTTTTCATCATACGCTCCTCACCGTACTCGGCGTGTTCGGCGTTCATTGCCTCGGTCACACCGTCGGTATAAAGCAACAAGCAATCGCCTTTTTCCAGCGTCACGCTTGCTGTTGTAACGGCTCTCTCGAAACGTTCTCCTTTGTCCAAGCCCAGCGCCATGCCCTTTGCGGCAACAGTGCTGATGTCGCCGCTTTTGCGCAGAACCACAAGCGGGTTGTGTCCGGCATTGGAAAAGGAAAATTCGCGGGTGTGGGTGTTGTAGATGCCGTAAATCATGGAAACAAATTTTCCGCGCTCCATCACGCCATAAAGCAACGCATTGACGCGGTGCAGCACGTCCGACGGTGAGCCACTTCCCCGCACTTGCGAGACAATTACGCCTTTTGCTAAGGTGATATAAAATGCCGCCGAAATCCCCTTCCCCGATACATCGCCAATCAAGACTCCAAGCCGTTTGTCGTCCAAAGGAAAAAAGTCGTAGTAATCGCCGCCAACTTCATAGGCAGGAATACAAGCGGCACTAACGATAACGCTTTCAAACGTCGGTAATGAGCGCGGTAGCAGCTTTTGCTGAACGCTTTTAGCTGCCGCAATTTCTTGGTGCATCCGCTCGTGTTCTTCCAACAGCGAGAGAAATGCCGGCTTATAATCAGCTTCGGTGACGGTTTCCGGTACATTGCCGTAGTAGGCAATAGCGCCCATAACAAGCGCCACCGTAAAGATAACCCCCAGCAGCACCATCACAAACGGATGAATCGTGAACAACCCCAACGAGATAAGAAAACAATTCATAAGCAACGATGCCAAGAGCGCCAGCATATCAGCAAAATACAGCACCGAGAGTCCGGCAACAACCCGTAAAAAGGAGTGTGCCAACACAACCCAAATATCCGTTGTTTGCAGCGATTCAAAAAGCGCTTGCGCCAAAACTGCTAAAAGCAATGTCCCCACCATCGCATACTTGCGCGGCACAAGCCAGTAAATGATCATTGCCGGAACGATTAAAAAAATAAATGATATTGGTACAACTGACCCGATGGTGGAGAGAAAGCCCGTCAATGCGTGGCGCATCACAAATGGCATCGAATAATAGTTGGTACTCAGATGAAGCATTGCCAAGGTTGAAATATTGAAGCGCTCGCCAATAGCAGGCACAAAGAGAAGTAAAGCCGTGTATATCGCACCCAAACTCATACCGACAAGCATCATACGTCCCCAATGAAATGATTCCAATGGTTTTTCACGGAAGCGCATCAGGGTATAAAATTTTTCTGAGCAAATTTCTCGCAGCACGGAAATACTACCGGCAATCGGCACGGCAATAAAAAAGAAACCAAACCCCAGCGTATAAAAAACAAAAATTATCGCCAGTCCATACCAAGGAATCTCGCTCATGCCGACTAATGTCGAAGTCATAGAAAGCCCCGACAGCGCTGCTATTGCCAAAAGTCCTGTATTGACCGCTTTAAGCCGCAACCGATTCACCCAAATCATCAGCAGCCCAACAATCGCAATCCCCACCATCACCCAAAAAAGAATGATAATCACTGTTCGCGCAGAAACACCGCCGCTATCACTCGGCACGGCGACAGAGGCTGCCCTAACACTTACGCGCTGCTGCCACTCAGCCGACCAAACGGCGGGCGATGTGGAGACTTTTTGGGCAGATATGAGGATCTCTCGCTTGAGCAAGGAATCTTGCGAAATCTGCGCGATAAAGGCAATTTTTTCTGCATCGGTGGTATCGCGTTTCCAAACCGCAGCGCTCGGCAGTTTGCGCAGAATATCCTGTGGAATAAGCCCAAGGAGGCGCTCCCGCAAAGCCGTTGTATCGGTAGCGGGAAGCAAGTTCTCGCTTAATCGCTGCGTTTCGCCGACAATCTGCCCGCGCTCATTCAACCACAATGTGCGAGACAATCCTTCTTCGGCGAGGTTTTGTGCGGATTTTGAGCGAGGTCGAGGGCGATTTCCTGTGGAAAAATTGATATTGAGACCGCCTTTTTCTTTTTTCCGAATTTTTAGCCGATAGAGAAGTTGCTGTGCATCGGCGGTATCCAAAAACAATCGTGCAGAGGCTCCATAATGGGCTTTAATGCTGTCCAAAAGCTCGCTATCAACACTTGCTTCCGATGACATTTCGACCGAATCCCGTGCAATACCGGATTTTGCTAAAATACTGTCTCGTACCTGCTGCAAACGATCATCAAGACCGGGCATCAGGGGCTTGAATTGCCAATAATCGCGGAGAAGGAAGCACATCACCAGCGCCAATGCGCCCAAAGCAAAAAGAAGAGCATCAGTGCGGGGTTTGCGGGAAGGAAATATCGGATGAATCATCGTTATTCGGTCGAGTGTGGATAAAGGGTATCGGCATTGTATTTTGCCATTGCTACGCAATTTTTGATAAGGAAGTTACGGAATTTGCCGGATTTTGAACGAATTTTTTCGCGGCACGGAACGGCATTTCTGGTATATCGCCCCAACGCCGAAAAAATTTTGCTCTACTCTTTCGTCAATGTATATTGCCGCGTTCATCATGCTCCAATTCACGATGCGTTTCGCTGGATTCGCCGACATTTACCATTTTTCTTGCTTGCTATGCTTACGTCATTTGCTCTGCGTACCCGTTTAATCCTGCTTTCCGCCGTTCCGCTTGCGATGCTGCTCGTATTGATGGGCATATTGGCGTGGTCGCGCTGGCAACGTATGGCAGAAACGTCGCAACTTTCGACGCTTTCCGCCATCGCACAAACGTCGGGTGAGTTTATCCATGAATTGCAGTTGGAACGCGCTTACAGCTCGCGCTTTCTCAATGCGCATGGCGCACAATTTGGCGATGAACTCCGCCGACAACGTACCACATCCGACAACAAACTTACGGCATACACCGCCATACGCCAAAGCCCCGTTGTGGAATCCATTGAAGGAATGACTGAATCGGTCAAAAAAACGACGGCTCTGCTGGCGCAACTCCGTGAAAAGCGCACCAATGTTGATGCGCTGGCAATGACGGCAGCAGAAGAAGGCGATTATTACGGCAATCTGATTGATGAAATTATTGCTGATGTCGAGTTTACGGCAAAAGCCGCCACCTACGATGCAGCGATTTTTCGCTCAACGCTCTCCTACATCACCTTTATCAAACTCAAAGAGCGATTGGGCAAAGAGCGCGCCTTGCTTACGGGCTTATTCACCCGCGACACCGCCACAAAAGAAGAGTTTGTCAAAGCAACCCGCATTGCCTCCGAGCAGTTCACACTGGCGGCTCTCTATCGCACAATGGCTGCCCCAGAGGAGTTTGCACGATTCGATGGGCTGGTAAAAAGTGATTTGGGTGTGCGCATCCGCACCATGCGTCGTGCGCTCTCCGACCGTTTCCCAGAGCGCGGATTTGGCGTTCAAGCCGAAGAATGGTTCGACGTGACGACGCAGCAAATCAATAAAGCAAAGGAATACGAAACAGCCCTTGCTGCTACCATGACCGCACAAAACCTTGCGTTGGAGCGTCAATCGCGTATGATGCTGATAATACTGCTGGGGGCGCTAACAATTATTTTATTCGGGGTATTTTTCCTCAGTGCCCGCATTACGCATACAATTCGCCGACCGATCCAAGACCTGACAGAAGGTGCAGAGCGCATAGAATCAGGGAATTTGACGACACCCGTTCCAATTACATCCAATGACGAGATTGGTCGTTTTGCCCAAACATTCAACCGTATGGTGGAGAATCTCAAATCCGAGCGTAGCGCCCTGCAAGCCGAAAAAGCGAGCGTCGAAGCGAAAGTCCGCGAGGCAGTGCGTACCACAGAAACCCAGCAAAAGCACCTACAAACCAGCGTTCAAGAAATGCTGCAAACGATGGAATATTTTGCCAAAGGTGATTTGGCAAAACCGCTTCCAAGTGGTACACAAGGCGATATTGGGCGACTTTATGATGGCTACAATCAGGCAATCGGCAATATCCGCGCTATGGTGGGTCAGGTGAAAATGGTGATTGGTGCGGCTGCCAATGCGACGGGCGCTATCACGTCCGACATGAACGGCGTGGAAGGTGATATTTCCACGCAAAGCGAACAAATCAGCAA
Source organism: Ignavibacteria bacterium (assembly GCA_013298375.1). Classification (GTDB taxonomy): domain Bacteria; phylum Bacteroidota; class Ignavibacteria; order Kapaibacteriales; family UBA4661; genus PH2015. Next base: position 6,553 of record JAAFHM010000273.1, read on the forward strand.
TATTGCCTCGGCGATGGAAGAAATGAGCGCGACGATTGCCGAGACAACGCAGCAAACCACGCAAGCCTCGAAAGCTGCTTCCGAAGCCGAGCGCGAGGCGCAATCCGGCGGAACGGTTGTGA
>JAAFHM010000057.1 GCA_013298375.1 Ignavibacteria bacterium
AACAAGACCATTGCGACCCGGATACACGCCGAGCAGCATAGCGTTCCACGCCGCCGAAAGCTCTTCATCGCTGCCGTGCAAGCCCAATTCTTTCCGCAAGCCTTCGCAAAATTCTTCCGTCGAAGCTGCACCAATCTCATATTGGGTAAAAATTGCGGGTTGTGTTTGGCGGGTATAGGAAATAGGCGCTTTGGAGCGTTTTTGTAGGGCGGAAAATTCCTGCTCGACAAGTGCATAATCCACATTATACAAAACGCCGCCGAGGTCAAAAATAACATTCTTCACGTCAGAAAACGTGTTGTGGTGCTGTGTTGAGCCATCTGTCATAATTTGTTGGTGAAAACGCGGTGAAAAAGGAAGGTCATTATCTGCACAATACCTGAACATTGCAACGCAAAAAAACAGGTGTCCCGTGCCGCAATGCGTCAGAACACCTGAGAATATTCAATCAATACCACAATCTTGTCAAAAGGGCGAGTGACGGGGCTTGAACCCGCGGCACCCAAAGCCACAATCTGGTGCTCTACCAACTGAGCTACACCCGCCGTATTGATTTCTCGCTGCACAGAAATTTGTACAGGAGAAGAACAAAGTTAAAATATATGGAGCGTTTTTCCAAGAAATTTTTACAATGCTTCCGGCACAACCCGCCGCGAACCAGCATACAACTCATATTCCAGCAACCGACAATCAATATCGGCATTGTAAAATTCCATACGCCGTTTTGCTTTTAAGCCGATTTTTTTTGCCAAATCCATATTTCCCGTAAACACGTAGCCCGTATATCCTGAACAGCGCTGCTTAAAAAAGTCGCCGATGGCTTTATAGGTGGCTTCCAAGTCCGTTTCTTCGCCCAAACGCAAGCCATATTCGGGATTGAGGATTATTGAGGGTTGCGTGTTCGGAAGCACTTCCGGCAGCGATGTCGCCGCAAAATCGCTGACTTCAAAGGTGATAAACCGCTCCACTCCTGCGGCTTGGGCATTATGACGTGCCGCCTCAACCGCTTCTTCGGATATGTCGCTGGCTATAATGGGAAACGAAAGCTCCGTGCGCACAGCCGCACGAGCCTTCTCCTGAAGCGTCTTCCACGTTTTTCGTGCTTGGTGGTCATACCCCAAAACGTGCATAAAACCGAAGTTCTCCCGCAAAAGCCCTGATGCTTGACCAAGAGCAAGTTGCGCTGCCTCAATAGCAAGTGTCCCGCTACCACACATCGGATTTACCAGTGTCGAAGCCTTATCCCAGCGTGTTGCCATCACCGCTGCCGCCGCAAGACTCTCCCGCATTGGCGCTTTCCAAGGCATGGTGCGGTAGCCGCGCTGCGATAGCGATTCCCCCGATGTGTCGAGATAAATGATGCAATCATTGTCTTTCCAGTACAAAAACACCACTGCACGGCTTGTATCTGAGCCGGAATCGGGGCGCTTCCCGCGCTTTTTTCGGATGCGGTCAACAATGGCATCTTTGCATTTGACATTCGCAAACAAGCTATTATTGATGCTTTCGGTGTCCACCGATGAAATAACGCTCAAATAGCCATCATCGGGAATAATTGTTTCCCAATCCATCGTCATCAAACTTTTGTACAAATCATCCGGTGAGCGCAAGTAAAACTTTTGGAGTTGAAACAACACCCTATGCCCCGTGCGAATATGCAGGTTCAAGCGCATTGTATCGGCAAACGTGCCTTCGGTAAGAATTCCTGCGGGTGCTTCTTCCAAGACGGTAAAGCCCAGCGACTCGGTCTCAGCACGTAGATACGGCGTGATGCGCTTCGGACAAGTGATGAGAATACGAGTTTTTGCAGAAAAGCGATTGAGCATGATAGGAAGATGGAAAAATGAGAAAAGTGCTGCAAACATCCGAGAGCGTTATCGTAATCCCAGCATCTGGACAACGCCTTGAACAAGAGGCTTGATAAATGATGTATTGGGTGGAATGATTTTATCGGCAAATTGTCCAAAATCTTCCTGCATCAGCCCGTAGCGCCCGATATTACTGCCGTCGCGCTTGTTTCCGCCGTGAAAATCCGAACCGCCTGTGATGACTAATTCGTGCTGTTCCGCCAAGAGTGCGTAAAGCTGGCAAACATCGCGGTCATGCGACGGATGATGTAGTTCTACACCGTCCAATCCTGCTGCCAAAAGCGCGTCGAACTGCTCTCCCGAAATAACCTTTGCTGGATGCGCCACAACCGCCAAACCGGCTGCGTTGTGAATAAGGGCGATGGCATCCTTGATAGGAAACTCCCATTTTGCGGTAAAAGCAAGAGCATCGTCGGCTAAATATTTGTCAAATGCCTCACGAACCGTGCGAACAAGCCCTTTCCGTTGCATTGCAAGTGCAATATGCTGCCGCCCAACAACGCCGTCGCCCGCGATTTCGCGGACATCTGCCATTGTCAATTTTTTTATGCCCAATTCACGGAGACGAGCGATAATACGCTCTGCACGTTCCCTGCGGTAGGTGCGGGCGCGATTGACATAATCCAAAAGCCCATGATTACTCGTGTCCACGCCATAGCCGAGAATATGAATCTCACGTCCCTCCAGAGTAGCACTAATTTCGATGCCGCTTGTGAACCACATTCCACGCTCTTTCGCTGCCGTGCGAGCCTCTTCCACACCCGCTACGGTGTCGTGGTCGGTAATCGCAATCGCCTTGATACCGCGTTCAAAAGCGCGTTGTACAAGCTCCGTTGGCGTAAAAGAGCCATCCGAAGCGGTTGTGTGCGTGTGTAAATCGGCGTATATCGTTCCTCGCTGAGGCATAAATCGGAACGGGGAAAAGGTTAATGAAAAAAAATCTGCCGGAAGGCTCTTGAATGCTGACTTCCGGCAGATAATAGTATGTGCAAGACTGAAAGAATACGCAATTACTTTTTCAGTTGTTGTTGGACTTTGCTATGCCCTGCGCCATACAGGAAATAGACCGCAATACCAATAACCATCCAAACTCCGAGCAGTTCCCATGCAAAAATATTCACAAACCCCATGCAACCAAAGCAAGCAATGATGCCAGCAATCGGTATATATGGCGACAATGGCGTTCTGAACGGGCGCTCCATTGTTGTATGGGTGCGACGCAGGATAATGACCGCCAAACAGACCATCGCAAAAGCAAGCAATGTCCCCAAAGAAACCAATTTTGACAAAATACCAATCGGGAATACCGCCGCAAGCGCCATTGCAACGCCGCCGGTGATAATCGTCGAAATATATGGTGTTTTAAATTTTGGGTGAACTTTGGAAAACGCAGGCGGGAGCAAACCATCGTTTGCCATAGAGAAGAAAATACGCGGCTGACCGAGAAGCATCACGAGAATAACCGAACTCAAACCAGCGATTGCACCTAATTTGATAATCGGCGACAACCATGTCAAGCCCGTTGCATCAATACCAACAGCGATTGGATCGGGAACTGCCAATTTTGGATATGGCACAAGCCCCGTTAAAACAAGCCCAACCGCGATATACAAAATTGTACAGATGACGAGCGAACCCAAAATACCAATAGGCAGGTCGCGTTGCGGATTTTTCGCTTCCTGTGCTGCTGTCGAAACCGCATCAAATCCGATATACGCAAAGAAAATCACCGCCGCTCCTCGAAAAACACCCGTCCAGCCAAAATGACCAAACTCACCAGTATTTTCAGGAATAAACGGCACCCAATTACCCGGATTCACATACGAAACGCCAGCAATCAAGAACATCAAAATCACGGTTGTTTTAATAGCAACGATAATGTTATTGAAACGGGCAGATTCCTGTACGCCAATCACGAGAATCACGGTAACAATAGCAATAATCGCCATTGCGGGGAAATTTATCAGCGCCCCAGTCGTATGAAAGCCAAGTGCATCATCATAAGCAAAAGGAGCGCTTGTTAATGCGGGAGGGATGACAATGCCAAGATTCTTCAAAAAACTGACAATATATCCAGACCAGCCAACAGAAACCGTTGACGCAGCAAAAAGATATTCAATAATCAAATCCCATCCAATAATCCACGCAAAAAATTCTCCCACAGTCGCGTAGGAGTACGTGTAAACACTCCCCGCAACGGGAATCATCGAAGCCAATTCCGCATAGCACAAGCCCGCACAAGCGCAAGCAAACGCAGCTATCACAAACGAAATCGTAATTGCCGGACCAGCATACTGCGAAGCCACTTCGCCCGTCAACACGAATATCCCGGCACCAATAATTGCACCAACACCAAGCATAATGAGGTTGATCGCCCCAAGTGAACGTTTCAATCCGCCTTCATGCGAAGCATTAGCGCTATTGATCAGTTCGGTTAGATTTTTTCGAGCGGTAAGGTTTGCCATTACCCGTCTCCTCTCTGAAATTAAAAGGTTATGAAATTATTGATAAAACACACAGATTCTTCCGTAAGGGGCGCGAACACGGTTCGCGGACGAGGTTTATGCGAAAAAAATCTTCACCCTCTTGTCACACATCAACTAAAACTTCCACCACCACCCGTTTCTTCGCGCTGGCGTTTGCGACGACGCAGGAACCACCATGTTCCCAAACCACCACCAATCACGGCGAACCAGAGAAAACCACTGCCGCCGGACTTCTTCTCGCGCTCACGTTCTTGGCGTTCACGCAATTCTTCTTCCGCTTTAACGCGGTCTTCTTCTGCTTTGTCCTTCACGCCAAGTGCCTCATTGCTCAGAACGACTGTCGAATCTACTCCGGCGGGCATATACGTTGTGTCGCGGACACCGCCTTTCTCGCGCTCCAACTGCGCAACGCGGGCTTCGAGTTCCTTCAGGCGTTGTGCGGCTTGCGCATCGGACTGTGCTGCTACCTGCATATCTTGGCGATATGCCATCATACTGGGCGTGTTCCAGTGATTGTAGTAAAACATCGCATTTTGTTGTGCTTGCAGATTCTGAAGTGCCGAAAGCATGAATAGTGTGCTAAACATCCCGTAACTAGGGCTTGTGTAGCCAATATACGTCGGCGCGACGTAGCCCATACCGCCATAATAGGCGTTTCGGCGCGTATAAACGTCGTTGTAGGAGTAATTGGTATTGCGGGGAATCATCGCACTAGAGCGGCTATAACCGACACTATTGGTACTGCCTTTGTAGGAATACGTCTGCCCACCGTAGCTTTCTTTGCGAGGAATACCATAGCTTTTTGCGGATGAAACACCCGAAGAACGGTTCACCGAAGGCGACGATGAGCGAGGAGTACCGCCAAAAGAAGAGCCATTCGACCGCGAACCACCAAATGCACCACCAGACGACGAAGGCGACGAACTAGAGCGCGGAGGCGGAGAATACGAAGAGCCACTAGAGCGCGACCCGCCAAAACTTGACCCCGACGACGACGGGCGCGATGGCGAAGAATACGACCGCGAAGGCGATGATGAGCGTGAACCGCCGAAGCTACCTCGGCGCTGCGCCAAGATTTCATCAGCAAAGAAAAAGCTCAGAACAAGTGCGAGGCAAGCAATAAAGCGCATGACAAGTCTCCTGAATAAAAATTATGCTGCTGAGGCAAAAGGTGATTCGACTTCATAAACGAACAAGGACGGAAGCGAAATGCGCTTTGAAGCGCGAAGAATTTCAATGCCAATAATACGATTATCGGCAGTTGTATCCAGATGGACACCATCGTCAATTTCTATTACACCATCGGGCGTGATTGCTTCTATCTGAATATAGGCAGCATCAACTTGGCTGTCATAAAAGATTTTCATACTGGTCACACCTCAGATTCTCGTGCTACCTGACCGCTCAACTGGTTTGCCAATAATTCAATATCAGCATCGACCATGATGCGCACAAGGTCTTTGAACGATGTTTTGGGTTGCCAGCCAAAGGCATTTTTTGCTTTAGAAGCATCGCCAATGAGCAGATCTACTTCAGCCGGACGGAAATAGCGTGGGTCAATTTTTACGTGCTTTTCCCAATCCAAACCTGCATAAACAAAAGATTCTTCGAGAAATTCTCGTACAGAGTGCGTTTCGCCCGTTGCAATAACGAAATCGTCGGCTTCCTCCTGCTGAAGCATGAGCCACATTGCTTCGACGTATTCTTTGGCGTAGCCCCAATCGCGCTTCGCATCAAGATTGCCGAGGTAAAGAGAATCTTGCAAGCCCGATTTAATGCGGGCTATAGCACGAGTGATTTTGCGCGTTACGAAGGTTTCGCCCCGTCGAGGAGATTCGTGATTAAACAAAATGCCATTACACGCAAAAATGTTGTAGGATTCGCGGTAATTCACCGTGAGCCAATACGCATAGACTTTCGCCGCAGCGTAGGGGCTGCGCGGATAGAATGGCGTGGTTTCGCTTTGCGGCACTGCCTGTACCAATCCATACATCTCACTTGAGGAGGCTTGATAAAACTTTGCTTGTACTCCTGTTTCGCGGATAGCGTCCAAAAGCCGCAACGTGCCAAGTCCCGTCACGTCGCCCGTATATTCGGGGGTGTCGAAACTCACGCGGACGTGGCTTTGTGCGCCGAGATGATAAATTTCGTCGGGTGCGGTCTTTTCAATAAGGCGGCTGAGATTTGATGAATCCGATAAATCGCCGTAATGCAGCAAAAGCCGCGTTCCTGCGGTGTGTGGATCATTGTAGATGTGGTCAATACGCGAGGTGTTGAAGGTAGAAGCTCGGCGGATGATGCCATGCACTTCATAGCCCTTTTCCAATAAAAATTCTGCTAAATATGAGCCGTCTTGTCCGGTAATTCCAGTGATAAGTGCTTTTTTTGCCATTACTTGTAAGCAGACGTTGAGAAGATAATTCATTGTATCGTTCTTGTAGCCCCGCAATATACCAAATAAATCCTATTTTCATCCGTTTGAAGAAGAGAATACAAGAAATCTCTTGTGATGCAAAAATGTGTTGCACCACATATTTCTTTGTCGTAAATTTGTGGTATGAATACATCCTTTCAAGAACATATCAAACAATCCTCGCCGATGGAACACGTTACGGTCGAGGCAATTGTGAATCTTTTCGTTGCCGCAGATTATTTGCGTCAGCGATTCGATAAAGTGTGCGCTGAGAACGGTATCACGCACACGCAATACAATATTCTGCGGATTTTGAAAGGTGCATATCCGGACGGTCATCCGCGTTGCGAAATTATGGTGCGAATGATTGAGCGTGCGCCCGATACGACGAGGCTACTTGATCGCCTAGAGCAGCAAGAATTGGTCGAGCGTGTACGCTCTGAACACGATAAACGTCTTTCTATTGCCCGAATTACGCAAAAAGGTCTTATATTGCTTGAAGAAGCCACCCCGCGCTTCAATGCTGTTTGGGATGAGATTTCTTGCAAAATGAGTCGCGCCGAAAGTATGATGCTGGCGGAAATATGCGCCAAACTTGCCGACGGCAACTGCAAAGAACTTCGGATTGATATGTGACGTTACCAAAAAAATCGTCAGAAAAACTCTGTGTTGCAACATAATATTTTGTTGCACGTATTTATTTTCGCTTCCAAACTACAACCACTCATATCAAGGAAAAAACATGAAATCCTACATGGTAACTATCGCACTCGGGGACTTTACCGAAGAATTTATGCGTCTGATACCCCTTCAACGGGCGCAGGTCAATATTCTCATGCAAAGCAGCCGCTTGGCGAGTTATGCTGTCTCGGCTGACCGCCAAATACTTTGGATGACACTGAACGCTGAAACCGAGCAAGAGGTCGAAAGCCTAGTCACCGCAATGCCGCTCCACAAATATATGCACATCGAAGAAATGCGCGAGTTGATGTTTCACGAGCGTGCTGTTCCGCAGCAAAGCCTTGCTCTACCTGCGTTTTCACTTAATTGAGTATTTACTGATCTTCCCGTCCGACGGCTGAGGAGTGCGTGAACGCTGCCGTCGCACGGGTTTCCCGGCATTACTGAGAAACTCTCAACTGGCTCGCTTCACCATCCCCAAAAGCACATTTTTTCTCATCTTTTTCATTGTTCTCATGGCAACAACCATCACCGTCAAAAATAATGGCTCCATTCGCGTCGAGGGCGATTTCCAACTTCTCGACGGCGCGGGCAATCCTTTCGATTTACAAGGCAAAACCGCTATTTCGCTCTGCCGTTGCGGTGAGAGCGCAAACAAGCCCTTCTGCGACGGAGCGCATAAAGCCTGCAATTTTGCCTCCGAAGTCTCTGCGACTGCGTAAAATTTTTCCATGATTATTTCCATCATCGCCGCCGTTGCCCTCAACTACACTATCGGTGCGGGCAACCATTTACCGTGGGAAATGCCCGCCGATATGCGCTTTTTCATGGCGACAACTCGCGGACATCACGTCATCATGGGGCGTAAATCGTTTGAGGACATCGGAAAACCCCTCGCAGACCGCACGAATATTGTCGTGACGCGGCAAATAGGCTATTCTGCCAACGGTGTGGTCGTTGTGTCTTCGCTGGAAAGCGCACTATTGCTTGCGCGGCAGCACGGCGAAGGCGAAGCATTCGTCATTGGCGGCGAGCAGATGTTCGCTGAGGCATTGGGAGTAGCCAATAGAATCTACCTGACGTGGATTCATGCCGACTTCGATGGCGACACGCATTTTCCTCGTTTCGACCAAAGCCAATGGCGCGAAGTACAGCGCACCGACCATGCTGCCGATACCGAAAACCCACATCCGTACTCCTTCACCCGTCTTGAGAAGGCGTAATAATCTTCACCCTCCTTTCGTTGTTTCATGCTTGAACTCCGCATAGAATCTATCGGCTTTGAAGGTAAAGCCATTGCCCGCGAAGACGGGTTTGTGTATTTTGTTGAGGGGGGAGTTCCGGGCGACCTTGTGCGTGCCGAAATCCGTAAAAAAAAGAAAAATTATGCTGAAGCTCGTATTGTTGAGGTCATCGAACCTTCCCCAGTCCGCGAAACACCGCGTTGCCGCTATTTCGGCACGTGCGGCGGGTGCAAATGGCAACATTTGGAATATGCCGAACAGTGCGCATGGAAAAAACAGCACGTACAAGATGCCTTCGAGCGCTTAGGGAAAGTTCCTTATACCGCGCTTCACGACACGCTTCCGGCGGAATCGCACTTCTACTATCGGAATAAAATGGAATTTTCCTTTGGCGATTCGCGCTGGCTTACCAATGCTGAAATCGCTGGCGGCGCGGATATTCGTAAGGATTTTGCCTTGGGCTTGCACATTCCGGGCAGATTTGACAAAGTGCTGGATGTGGAAGAGTGTTTTTTGCAAAGTGCCATCTCAAGCCGCATGGTCAATGCCGTTCGCAAGGCGGCGTTGGAACGCAGTGCCGGCATTTATCAGACACGTTCGCACGAAGGTTTTTTGCGGAATTTGGTCATTCGCCATTCCGTAGCAACGGGCGAAATTATGGTAATTCTGGTAACGTCGCCTGTGAGTAACGACGCTGACAAGCTGATGATTGCGTGGTTTGAGCAAGACTTCCTCCGCGATTTTCCCGAAATTTCGACCGCTATTCATTCTGTTACCACCTCAAAAGCAGCCGTCGCAGGCGGACTACCACGCACAGTGCATGGAAGCGGCGTTATTACGGAATCGCTTTTAGGCGTACAATACCGAATTTCACCATTTTCTTTTTTTCAAACCAACACGCGGCAAGCCGAGCAGCTTTTCCGTGTTGCCTTGGAATATGCGGGCGACATTGCTGATAAAACCGTTTGGGATTTGTATTGCGGCACAGGCTCTATCACGTTGGCGGCTGCGCGGAAAGCCCGATTTGTTGCGGGTATTGAGATAGTCGAAAGTTCCGTACAGGATGCGCGGGCAAATGCACTTGCTAATGGAATAACGAATGTGGAATTTTTCATTGAAGATATGCAAAAAGCCGTGCAGAAGCAGATTCTTTCCCGTTTGCCAAGCCCAGATGTGATTATTGTTGACCCGCCTCGCTCCGGCTTGCATCCTGCTGTGGTGCGGAATTTGCTAGAAATTGGCGCACCGCGTATAGTGTATGTTAGCTGTAATCCTGCCACGCAAGCCAGAGATTGCGCCATTCTCGCCGAACATTACACCATTGATGCCATCCAGCCTGTGGATATGTTTCCGCACACTTATCACATCGAATCGGTTGCGCAGCTTTCGCGGAGGGGCGTATCGGAAGCCAATGCCGCTTGATCTATCCGTCTTTTGGCAAGATAGACTGCTTTTACTGGGATACGTGGGCTGTGGGAAATTTCTCCTTTCAGGTCGTTGGCAAATATCGTATATTTGCGGGTTGAAACCAACTATACCCGAAAGGAAACCATGATGCGTCATCCATCTTTTTCATTCGTAAGCGCCTGTTTCTGCGTTCTTTGCGGAACGCTCTTTTACGGCTGCACGACAACCTCCAAGGAAACAGCGAAGGCTGATAGCACGTCCGTGCAAATAGCGCCGAGTACATCATCGGGCAGTTCTACTACGAGCATTGGTGTACCTTCGGACAACTCCAATTCCGAGCGATTGACCATCAATGAAGCAACCGTCGTCTTGGCGCTGACAAAACCCGCAACAGAAAAAATCTGCGGACGCTTTGCCCCAGCCGACCTTGTTGCTATGCTCTATGCAAATGAAATCAAGCCGGACGACCAAAGCACCTTTACCATTACTGACATCCAAGTAACCCAGCTCAATGCTTCGTCGCAAACCTACATGGCGGTTATTAAGCGGAAAAAATTGGGCAGCGAGAGCGAATGCGTGTTCGATGTATTTGCCTTCCGCGATAGCACGCGCAGTAATCCTGTTTTGGCGCATACGACCTACGAACCGGACTTCGATGATGCAGAAATTACGGGCGTTCAGCAGAAAAAATATCAAATTACCGATGAAGAATATGCCCTTGCTTTTGAATGGAAAGCATCTCAGATGACCGACGGCAAAGAGCAGAAAACCACGATGCTTTGCCTTTTTCGCGCTCACGATGGCATGATGCAGCCGCTTTTCGAGGTCTGTACCTACACGAATGCCGCCAATCAAAACGATGATGCCTCGAACGCAAGCACCGAAGACCGTGCAACACTGGAGACAGTAAAGACATGGGGCAAAGACCTCTATTCAATTTTGATTACCCGCACCCAAGCCCGCAAAGCCTCATCGGGCGGTGATTCCGACCAGCGAACCGAAAGCCGCAAAACGAAAATTTTGTATCAATGGGATGGGATGCAATTTGTGCAAACAAATCAACTTTTGTGAGAAATGACGGGCTGATGGTGATGTGAGCGCTGACCACGAAGAACACAACATCACTGAAACTCTTTCGTCTCTTGTTGCGTCATAGAGACTTGTTTATCCCGTTGTTGTTACTATTCCACCAAAAAGACAACTATTATGACTGAGCAAACAGAAACCCTACAAGAAGAAACCCTTTCAACCGAAGAATTTACAGCATCTTCACAAGAATCCGGCATTATGGAAGAATTGGAAAAATTGCGCCAAGAACGCGATGAATTTCGTGAAATTTCGCTCCGCAAAGTGGCAGAACTCGAAAATTTTCGTCGTCGCACCGAACAAGAGCGCCAAGAACTTATCATTCATGCGAATACAAAACTTTTGCAAAAACTCCTTCCCGTCTTGGACGATATGCAGCGTGCGGTCGAAAGTGGCAAAAATGCGACCGACTACAAAGCGCTCTTGGATGGGGTAGAACTCGTTTTCAATAAAACATTACAAGCATTTCAAGACGCAGGCGTAGAGTCGATGCCAACCGTTGGCGAGCAGTTCGACATTAACCTGCACGAAGCCTTAATGCTCATGCCGTCGGAAGCGCCGGAAGGACAAATCGTCCAAGAAGCGCAGCGCGGATATATGTTGGCAAGCAAGGTTTTGCGCCATGCACGAGTTATTGTCTCGGCAGGAATGCCCGCATCGTCCGCCGCCACAACCAACGATGACGACGAAAAAGCGGCAAACGCTGAGTAAGCCTCACCACATATCCCAAGCGATTTTACTCTTCAAGGAGCTACATAGACCATGGCAAAACGTGATTATTACGATATTTTAGGACTTTCAAAATCGGCAGCTAAAGACGAAATCAAGGCAGCATACCGCAAACTTGCCTTGCAATACCATCCTGACCGCAATCCCGATAACAAAGAAGCCGAAGACAAGTTCAAAGAAGCCACCGAAGCGTATGAAATTCTCAGTGATGAGACCAAGCGCCAGCGTTATGACCAATTCGGTCATCAAGGCTTGCGCGGTGGCGCGGATTTTGGACAGTATTCCAATATCAACGATATTTTCAGTCATTTTGGCGATATTTTTGGTAATGCCGGAGGCGGCGGTGGCGGAAGTATTTTTGATGAAATTTTTGGCAACATGAATAGTGGGCGCGGAGGGCGCTCCGGTGCGCGTCGCCAAACTGGTGAGCGCGGAAGCGACCTCAAAATTCGCGTTCCCCTCACGATGGAAGAAGTTGCTAAAGGCGTAGAAAAGACCGTGCGCGTGAAAAAGCTGGAAAAATGCGGTACGTGCAGTGGCTCCGGCGCGAAGCCCGGAACAGGCTTGACAACGTGCGGAACCTGCAATGGCACAGGCGAAATTCGCCAAGTATCGCGCTCGATGTTCGGACAATTCATCAATGTTTCTGCCTGCCAATCCTGCGGCGGGTCGGGGCAAATCGTGAAAGACCCCTGCAACACTTGTGGCGGCGAGGGGCGCTTAAAAGGCGAGGCAACCATTAAGGTCAATATTCCGGCGGGCGTAAGCGAAGGCAATTACATTCCGCTTCGCACCCAAGGCAATGCTGGACGGCGCGGCGGCGACCCGGGCGATGCGCTGATTATCATCGAAGAGAAAAAACACGATTATTTCACACGCTCTGGAATGGATGTTCTCTACACGCTCACCATCAGCTATCCCGATGCAGCATTGGGCGGCGAGGTGACGGTTCCGACGCTTGAAGGCTCGACGGTGATTTCGATTGAAGCTGGTACGCAACCGGGAACAAAAATCACACTTCGCGGTAAAGGTATTCCGCAACTCAACAGCTACGACAAAGGCAATCAAATAATTTTGGTGAATGTCTTCGTTCCGACAAAACTGAATCCAAAAGAAAAAGCAACTCTCAAAGAACTTTCAAAAAGCCCAAACATCGCACCAAAGCCGGAGGATGGCAAGGATTCGCGGGATTTTTTTGATAAAGTTCGTGAGGTGTTTTCCTGAAAACATTGTAAAGGCAAAATGCGACAACTTGCTTTGAAATCGCGTTGTCGCATGTCAGCCTCTCCACAAAGCCGTATTTCTGCGAGTTGCTCTCGCATTTTTTGTTCACGCCCCCATTGAAGGTCGGTTTGTATGTATAAGCGTTTGGAAGAATTTACGGCTCGTGAACTCATTGAGCGCCGCAATGTTCAAGAGTTGCTTCACACGGCGCTGCTTGAACTCAAAGTTTCTCTTGATAAACGCGAGTACAACACTGCCCTCTTTTTCAATATCACTGGTGCGCGACTGCTCAATATTTTGATTGACAATCATCTCGCCCTCGAAGATGAAGCCGATATGCTCGAAACGCTCCGCAGCAATGTTGCGAATATTCTCAAATTGCAAAATCGCTTGCAATAACGCGCCCGCCCCACACCTCATCTTTCCCTCCATCATGGACTTCCAAACAATCATTCAAAATTTATTGGTCACCATGCCAATATTCCTGCTTTCGCTCTCGGTTCACGAAGCCGCACACGCTATGGCAGCCTACTACCTTGGTGACAGCACCGCACGAGATTTGGGGCGAGTTACGCTCAATCCGATTCCGCATATTGATTTTTTGGGAACGATTGTCATGCCGATTCTTTCTGCTTTCACGGGCGGTGTCGCCATGATTGGCTGGGCAAAACCTGTGCCGGTGGACTGGCGGAATCTCCGCAATATACGCCGCGACGACACGCTTATTGCCCTTGCCGGACCGGCTTCTAATATCGTGCTTTCGTTTGTTTTTCTTGCGGTGATGTTGGTGATTTATAGCGGTGCGATTGATGTTTCAACGGGAACGGTTGGTGAGTTGGTGCGCCGCTTCGCGCAATATGGCTTGGTCATCAATATCGCACTTGCCGTGTTTAATATGATTCCGATTCCGCCGCTTGATGGCTCACACGTTGTTGCCAATAGCCTCCCTGACGAACTTGCCGACCGCTACCGTTCTATGGGCTTGTACGGTATGATTATTCTTCTGCTCTTGCTGAATTTCACTCCATTGCGTGGCTTATTGAGCGCGGTCATTAGCGGTATTTATGGGCTGTATATGGACGTGATTCGGCTGTGGTTTTGAGAAAAGAGGTGATCGCTTTGAAATTCGTAGCGATCGGATTGACGAAGGAGTAAAATAACCAATTCCGCTTTCTACCCTGTCAAATGCCCATGCGCTATCAATGCGCAAACGCGCAAATCAATCACTTGTGCGCCTTGAAGTGGTTTCCATTCAAACGCTGAATCTGGCAAATTTGCATCGGGCTTGGTGTCGGTAATATCCCATTCGTGAAGTGTGGTGCCGTCATAAATGGCAATGCTTTTCAGACGTAGCTCGCGCGAAAGGCGCAGTCCGACGCGCTGCATATCGCTCATCTGGTCGCGGGCTTTGGTGGGAGCGAGGCTCAAAAGAAGGTCGTTGCTGTTTTTCTCGACAGTAAGGCTCGGTTTGTAATGGCGCGGGAAGTTCATAAAAATGCGTTCCGGCGAGATGTTATCGGGGTTATCGCGGAAATCGGATATGATAACTTTTTTTTTGCGCTGCGTCGTAGTTCCAAACTATTTTGCCGTTGCAAATAATAGTCTTTCCCATAATTTCTAAGATGTACTTATTGCCGCGTTTAAGTGCCAGAGAGCCGCGCACGTCCTCACTTTTTATTAAAAATTTTACGCGCATAGATGCACCATCGGCGTATTTTTTTTGCACCGAAGCAAACACATCATCAGCATTTGGCACGGACTGTGCGGGCGATAAAGACGAAATACTCATACAAAATATACAAACAAAGAGCAATTGTATGCGGCGTGCGAGAATACCTACCATAGTGAAATCTCAAAAAATG
>JAAFHM010000396.1 GCA_013298375.1 Ignavibacteria bacterium
ATGAAAATTTCAAACCCGCATCAAATCAGCATTCCAATATCATCAGTGTTTGTCGTTTAACGTGTAGAGACAAGGCAATGCCTTGTCTCTACGGCATAGATTTTTTTTCATGCGATTGCCCTATTCAGGCACCAAGGACAATCACATAAACTTTGAGGAGCGTCTTAAAACCTCAACACTTCAGGCATTGGGTTACAACTCATTGCAACGGAACAAGCATTGACAAGAGTTTGAAATATTGATGCGATTGCCCTGCGTTGTCAAATCAATGCAGAATCATCATCTGCTTAGTTAAGCGTGTAATTGGCGTTTCGAGAACGTAAAAATACGTGCCGGATTGGAGATTAGCAACATCTACCAGAATATCATGCTCCCCTTGCGGCAGCACACCTAAATTCACCCGTGCAACCTCATTCCCAATCGGCGTAAAAAGTCGCAGAACCGCCAAGCCGGATTCTGGCAAACCCGCACGAATACTGGTGAAGCCGCCGGAAGTGGGGTTCGGGAAATTCTGCTCCATGAAGTACGAGAGCGGTGCGCGTTCGGTGCGGATTTGAATAACCACATTGCAACGTCCCGTGTCAACGCGAATCAGCGGTTCACCGCGTCCCGTCAGCACAAGCACTTCGCGCTCGCAAAAGCCCTCCACAAGTAGTGTGTCAACATAATCGCGCACTTCCAATGGCGCAAAACAGAGATTCAGCAAACGGCTCGCCCCAGCAGGAATTTCGATGGGAAATTGGCTCGAAGCCGCACTAAACCAAATATTTGTGCGAGGTGTGATGCGCTCCAAACGATAGGGCTTGATGCCGACATTGCGCACCTCAATATTGCGGCAATTCCGCTCCGTGATGGGAATACTGCCCCATGCGCCGACACTGCCACTTGTGGTATTCGGGCGAACAATCTCCAGTGTAAAGCCTTGCACCGTGTCACGAATCTCAATACTTTTTCCGACAGAATCCGTTAATCTCAAGGCATATATCGCATCACGACGAGGGTTGAGGATGGTAATAAGAATTTCTCGTGGCGTTGTGCCGCTCTGTATGCCGCTTGGAACGGTGTTTGGCGGTGAAATTGCTATCGTGCAGTTGATGGGCTGCTCAAGAATTTCAATCCGTGCAAGTCCCGATGGAAACGGCTCTCCGTCTTGTGCGAGAAGTCTCACACGCCGAGCGCATACGTCGCGCTCTGTCGTCACAACGGGTGCGGTCGTATCTTGCCCCGCTTCAATCACAATCGCAGCCAGCGACCGCGCTCCGCACAGCGTTCCCAAGCCCAGCGATGCCCTGTACACACCATTTTGCGAGGCATCCAGCGTTACGACTATCGTGTCGAGTCCTTGCGGAGGTAAGCGCAGTGGTATTTGAGGCGCAATAAGGCGCATCGGTACAGGATTTCCAGTATCATTGATTAGTGTAAGAGCGTTAATGGTTTGTGTTGTTGCGCCGTAGTTGACAATCGGAAAACGGAAGATGCGGCTTGTGCCACGCGCCATTGTGAAACGGAGATTCTGTCCGGTGTTACTTGCGCCTTGCCCTTCCAAACCAACCGTTATACCGGGAAGAAGAAAACGACGACGTGCCACAAAGCCCGCAGAATCTCGCGCCTCAAGCGTAAATTCACCATCAGCAAAAATATTTTGCACCGTTGCACGAAACCGCACACTATCGGCAAATGGCGTAAAACGGTCAATATTGACCGTGACGTTGCGCGGCGTGAGTGCTTGTACACTAGCAATACGCGAATCCGTAAGCAACGTGTCGAAGACCGTCCCGCTTACACCAAAGCACGTATCCCGCGCCACAAGCGCCGGAACGTCGCGGTCAGGAGCGATAATTCGTAAGCGCCCACCGCCGATGTAGCCGTAGGAGTTCATTATGCCATAACCATAGACGTAAATAGCAAACGCGCTGTCTCCACGCGCTGTGTGGACTCCACCGCTCACGGAAATATTCGCAAACGAGAAACCGGAATTGCCAATTGCCTGAAAATTCCCCGTTGCTACGGGCTGCTCGTCCAGACGCAAGCTCCCAAGCGAGTTTGTGGGTGCAACGATTGTCAAAAAATGCTCGGTATAAACTTGCCCATTGGGTGCGACGCGCACGTCGCGGTCGCTGACTTGCACGTTGATAAACCGATAAGAACGGTCGTATTGCTCAACCGTCGGAATAAGCAGCATAAACGGGTCGCCGATGAGATTCCCTGCGCCCGATGTTTTTTTAAATTGCGCCACCAAAATTAAATCACTTGCCGTGATAATGCCCGATGCAGTGAGCGGTGCTTCAAAATACTGCCCCGCATTCAGCGTCGCAAGTGGTTGTCCGTTCAGAAAAACTCGCGTTGTGTCGTATGCCGCCAATACGCGGTAGAGATTACTTGCCGCTTCTACTTCGCTGCTACTGCGCTGCAAGGGTGTGAGGAACGCTCGTCTTCCCCATGTTTCGATTCCGGGCATTTGTTCGATAAGACAATCGCGCGAAGTCAGGGGCATGAGCTTAAATTCGATGGGCAGCGTAGCGCGTTGATGCCCGCCAAAGACCGCCACAGGCTTTGTGGCAATCACCCGCGAACCCGTCAAATCTGCCAAACCGTCGCGGGTGCGCGGGTCTGCCTGCACCAAATACGATTCGCCTTCATTAAGGCGCACACGGAGTTCGCGGACAGTTCCGCCAAACAAAACGGGGTCGGAAGGGCGTACAATCACGTCGGTTGCGTCTTGCGTTGCGACGATGGCAAATTGCGACGGCGTACTGGTTTCGTCTCGCTCGCTGGTCGTGAAATTTTGCCCTCGCGCATCGCTTTTGTACGACATGACGACGTACTCGCGCCCCAACGACGGAACGGGGAGCGCCAAAAACGCATCGCTGGTGAAAAAACCTTGATTTAAGCCGTACACCGTCACATCCTGATTTGCCGTAACGCGGACATATTGCGGCGCAACCCGCTCGGATTGCGAGTTATTGAAATTAATCGGTGTGCCATTGCCGGAGAAATAGCCCTGCAACTCGACATTCAGATAGTAGATGCGGTAAACAACGATTTGATTGGGGTTTGTGATAGTAAAATTGTCGGCGACGAGTTGGCGATTACGATTGCGATAGCGAATCACGCCGCTTGTCGGCACTTCAGAAGTAATGTAGATATAGAGCGAATCGGTGATGCCGCCTTGCCGCCCGTCGTGGACATTTGGCATAAACGTCATGTAGAAATCGCGCCCTCGGCTGGAGCGATTCTGCGACAAGCCGCCCTGTGCTTGGCTTTCGGCAATACAACCGAGAAACAAGAGTGCGAGAACAGTACAGTATGAAGTGAGGAACGAGCGCAAATTCATGAACATTGGATGAGAGGAATGGGAAAATGGTGTCGGGGCTTCGTAAAAGACCGAGTATAAGCAAAAGCAAATTTGGAAAAACCTGTGCGATATACAACAAAAAACCGCATTGAAAGAGTTCCGTTACACAATTTTCTGTAAAAAATGGCGTATTTTCTTGCGCCGACCTCAAAGTACGTGTAGATTTTTTCACCGTCATTTCGTAAATTACAAGTATAATTCCTCATTCTCTCGACTATGCCGTAATCATCACTCATGGAAAACCCAACGGAAAGCGCGATACTGCCGGACATGATAGCTGCCGATGAATGGCTATTACCCAACCTTGACACCCTTATTACGGAGGACGGTACGCCTGTCGGCAATATGTTTTCCGCCAAGCAGCAGCGCCTTCTCGTGGAGACGTTGCAAGGCAATGTTCCGCTCTGGAACCCTGATGGACGCACGTTTGTTGCCGATGCGAATGTTGGTCTTTTTGCCGTTCCGAAAAATACGCCGCTTGTGCCGGATGCCTTTGTCAGTATGGATGTGGCATTGGATGGCGCTCAGGATATTCACACCACGAAAGCCTATTTTGCATGGATCTTTGGCAAAATGCCGGAAGTGGTCATTGAGGTCGTTTCCAATCGCAAAGGCGGCGAAATGGAGAGAAAATTTCAGCAATACGCCCGCCAGCACATCCCGTATTACGCCGTTTTCGACCCAAACCAAGAACTCGGCGGCGAATTATTTCAACTCTACGAACTCAAGCGCGGCACCTACAGCCCGATGGCAGATTTTTGGATGAGCGAAATCAATCTTGGCTTGCGGACATGGGAAGGTGAATACGAGGGCGTTACGGCAACGTGGCTGCGCTGGTGCGACGACAGAGGACGACTTGTGCCGACAACGGCAGAATCGCGCAATCATGAAAAAATACGTGCAGACCGAGAAAAAGACCGTGCAAACCACGAAACAGCACGGGCTGACCACGAAACAGCACGGGCAGAAGAGTTGAATGCCGAACTCACTGCCGAGCGTAGCCGCGCAGCCCGTCTTGCAGAGCAGCTTCGCGCTTTGGGTATCAACCCTGAATCATAAGAAAAGGAACGATATCCCCGCCGCCCGAGGCGGCTTCCTAGAAAGTTCGGTGGTTTTTCCCATTGTTGCCCCCAAGGACAACAAGCCCCGCATCAATCTCCGCAATGCTACGGCAACCACACAGTGCCATTGCGAGGTCGAATTCATCACGAATAATCTCCAGAACGCGTCGTACTCCTTGTTCGCCGTCGTACCCTAAGCCCCAAAGAATTGGTCGCCCAAGAAAAACAGCTTTCGCACCAAGTGCAAGGGCTTTCAAAACATCCGTGCCGCGCCGAACACCGCCGTCCAGCATAACGTCAAGGCTTCCCCCAAGAGCATTTGTAATTGCCGATAAT
>JAAFHM010000654.1 GCA_013298375.1 Ignavibacteria bacterium
GGGCGTTGAACTGAGCGAATGCCCGTGCGAAGCCGACCAATCCTTGATGATGCCGCAATCCTCAAAAGGGACGTGCTGGAGATAATGAATGTTCATGCTGGAATAGGTAAAAAGTAAAAATCACGCTAAGAAATTACCGACGAATCATGCCTTGCTCACAAAACCAGGTGTACGCACGTTTGAGTGCTTCTTTTACAGAAACTTCCGCCTTGAAACCAAGCTCTTGAGCGGCTTTTGAGCCATCAAGAAACTGCCCCATCGCCATGACAGCAATCGCCGATTTCGTCAGTTTGGGTTCGTCGCCGCCCATCTTGTATCGCCATTCCTGAATCTGCGCGACGAGTTTTGCGGCGAGAAGAGGCACGGCTCGTGGAGGTGTTGTGCCTGCAACCTCACCAATCATCTGCGTTAGTGCGTCCATACTGAGGTTTTCGCCCGTAAGCAAGTACCTTGCGCCCACACGACCCCGCTCGGTAACAGCAAGTAAGCCGCGTCCAGCATCTCCGGCGTAAATCACATTGCGATTGCCACGCAAATATCCCGCAAGTGTGCCATTGGCAATTTCTACCAGCAAACGTCCTGTTGTTGGTCCGAAATCATATTCCCCAAAGGTCATTGCGGGAATGCCGATTGTTACGGGCAAACCTGATGTGGCGCGAGTTTTGGCAAGATTATCCATTGCCCATTTTACTTGAATGTAAGCATTGGTGTCATCCGGCTGTGAGGCGTATTCATCGGTTTCTCTGCCCGGAGTACCATCGGTTCTGCGTTTGAGGGCAATCGCACCACCACAATAGACAATCTTGTTGAGTACCGAACCTGCTTTCATCGCACCCGCACACGCATCATAAAAAAGATTCATCTGCTCCATCCCCAAACGCACGTCTTCTTGCCACTTTCGGGGAATGGTCGGATAATACGCCGCGCAATGAATTACGGCATCAATGCCCATGAGAGATTGTTGCATGGACGGCAATGAATTTGTATCAAGGATGCGCGATTGATACGGAATATTTCCCAAAACAGAAAGATTCGACGTAGAGCGGTGTAGCACCGTGAGCGTGTGTCCGGCATGAACAATAGCGCGGGCTGTATGATTCCCCAACATACCCGTTGCGCCGAGAACGGCGATATTCATAGTTGCGGTTGGAAAGCGTGAAAAAAATGGCTGTTGATTCAATCGCAAAGGTACGGAATTTTAACGGAGCTTGCTTTCTACCCCAGTACCAAATATTTGGAACAATATACTCAAGAAGGATAATCACTTCTCCGTGCTACGGCTGAAGAGTGCAAGAGCGCTGCCGTAGTACGGTTTACCCGGTATGCAATTTTTAATCTTTCTCCGTATAATAAAAGTATTGGTTCTAAATGATTTTAGTTGGGAACATTATGATCACGAATCATTGGGAATAACCAAGCATTCACTACCGTACACATTTTTTGCCACAGAGGACACAGAGCGCAGAGAGTCTCATTTCCAATATTATTTCTCGGTGAACTCTGTGTTCCCTGTGGCTCATAAAACCTGCTTTCAACAAAATGTGTATGGTAGAGACAAGGCAATGCCTTGTCTCTACGGCATAGATTTTTTTTCATGCGATTGCCCTAAGTTGATTGATTCCATGCTGGTATTTCTTTCCAAAATTTTGTATTTTCGTTCCATGATACACGTTCCTGCTGATGAATTGTGGAAATTTGCCATTGAGCAAATGCTTTTTTCCTGCGTGGAGTTTTTTCTGCCGACGCTTTTTGCGGAGGTTGATACAGAGCAGGGGTTCAGTTTTTTGGAGCAGGAACTTCATGCGCTCGACCCTGATTCAACCTCACCCGCACGGCGCACCGACAAACTTGTGAGTGTTGCTCTGAAAAGCGGCGAAGAGTGTTGGATACTGATTCATATTGAGGTTCAGGGCTATCACGATGAACATTTTCCGCGCCGAATGTACGAATATTTCTACCGCGCCGAAGACAAGTATAAACGGCGCATTACGGCGCTCGCAATTTTCACGGATGATGCACCGAATTACTTCCCAAACCAGTATTCATCGGTATTTTACGGTACGCAGATTGTTTATCGGTATAATGCCTATAAAATTCTCTGGCAAAGCGAAGAATATCTGCTTGCAATGACGAATCCATTTGCCCTAGTCGTTGCTGCTGCCCGCATGAGCATCATCAAAAGCAGCGACGAACAGCGATTTGCCTTCAAAAAACAGGTTGTCGAAATGATGCTGGAGCGAAACTACGAACGCGAGACGATTCGAGCATTGTTCAAGTTTGTTGACATTGCTGTGCGGATTCGGAAAGAAGAATTAACCGCAGATTTTACAAAATTTCTCAAAACGACTCTTCCCAAAAAAGCTATGATAGACTTCAATCAATTTCTCGGACAAAGCGAACTTGCTCTGCTTGAGCAGTACGTTCTTGAGGGCGAAAAACGCGGAGAAAAACGCGGAGAAAAACGTGGCGAAAAAAATGCACAATACCGCACCGCCGAAAAACTGCTCCGACGCGGTGATAGTATTGATGAGGTTGTAGAGGTGACGGCGCTTTCACTCAAGGAAGTTCAAACGATAGCGCAGCAGATTAGTCAGTAGATGTGTGCCATTTATTCCCTTTCGGGTGATTAAGTCGTATTCTTCTTGACAAGGTTACTGATATGGCGAATCAAGTTGTTGAGTTGTTGCTTTGATAGCACCTTGCCTTGCTTGCAGGCTTCGGTAATTCG
>JAAFHM010000075.1 GCA_013298375.1 Ignavibacteria bacterium
ACATGGGCGATTAGCGCATTCTATTACCGCATTTGGACTTCTTGAACTTCAACATTCTTTGCTTAATTCACAGCACTTCAGACAAGTCCTCATCTGCTTTCTTGGGCTTTTGTCGTGTACATAGGTTGGCAATATGCTCAAAAGCGTTCGGTGTTGCCTGCTTGTTGCCTTTATTTTGCTACTCGCTCGGTGGGCACAAAATAAAACGGAATAAAATATTCCGATTTTTTGCCGAATTTTCGCACGGTAAGCAGATTCTTTCCCGGTCGTAAGCCATTGGTGGGAATGTACGTGAGTAGCCCGGGAATGCTTGTTTGCGGATGCTTGTGGAAAAAATAATCCAGCGATGTGAGGAGCGAATCATTGAGCGATACGGTGTAAATACCGGATAATCCCTTGAGGGCGAGTTGCCGTGTGGAATCGGTTGTTTCTACGGAATTAGGAAGATACAATCCTTCCTTGTGAAACCCTTGAAAACCTTGACCAATTCCGGCTTTGATGCTGTCATTATCAGTAGCTCGATACGGCAAAAACAAGCGAATATACGGATCGCTGACAATATCAGATTGAATACTGGGGAAACGCAAAAGTAATCGGTCAATCGTGTTACCTTGCTGCTGGCGAAAATTCTCGTAATAGGCGGCTTCAATACTGAGCGAGGAATCGTTTTGCGAAAAGAAAATATGCCGACTGTAACCAAAGAAAAGCTCTGCCGAGGGGGCTATCATCACACACGCAACAAATACATAAAGAACCGTGTAGATTTTCCCCCGTGCAACATTGCTTCTGAGGGTAAACATCAGCGAATTGTATAAGCGTCCAAGCGAGATAATAAGGGTGTAATGAATCACAGGAGAAAGCAGGCGACGCAGACGCGGCGAGTCCAGATGCGGCTTTCGGAGGAGGATACTGTTTATCGCCCCGATAAGTAACAACGGTAATAGGGCAATACAAAAAAAGCAGATATTCCAAATAATGGTGGGAATTTGAGGAAAGATAAAATTTAGAGAGAAAATGAAAATCCCTGAGATACCGTAAAGAAAAGAGCTGCCTAGAATCAGCAAAAGAATCAAAAAGGTAAAGCCAAAAATCATACGGCAAATGTCATCCACACTTTTGGCGGTTGCCGTCAGGGAACGGATTTTGGTTCGATAGACATCGTTGAATAGCTTAGAATAGGGGAGTTTTTCCCAAATAATTTCCTGCGGAAACACGGAAGCCAATCCCAGTAAGCCCACCCAATAACCACGCAACAAAAAATGCCCACCGAGATTGAAAATCAATAAATACGACATCCCTTTTGCAAAACTGAGCGCAATGAGAATAAGATTACCGCTTGTTTGCAGAATGGCATTTTCCATAGCCACTTGAATCAAGCCCGGAAGCTGAAAAAGCGAGAAAAACACTGCGCCGGAAATGAGCAGTTCCAGTTCCCAATTTCGGCTGCTGAGAGTTTCCTGAGCGATAGATTCGGCTTGATTGGCTGATGAATCCGGCGAGGCTTGTGGTGATGTTTCTTGTGTTGAAACGTGTGTTAGAGCGGCATCTGAGGGCAGTTCCGGTTTGTTAAGATTCATAGATTTGTGAAAAATGGTCGCCAATGTGGTGAAAGAAACGCAGGAAGATAGGGGATTTTTGTGGTAAAATCAAGAGTGATGCGCTTTTTGTGCAGGTTCGTGGGAAAATGCTTAAAAGCCTTGATAATGGCAGGATTGAGTAGTGGAAGGGGCAACAAGATCCTTTGCTTGAAATACTGAGAAAGCTGAAACGGCGGTTTGGTCAGTGAATTTGCCCAATTACGAAAAGGCATATTTTTCTCAACACCATCAAAACAAAGGTCTTGTGAAACTCAAGCAAAAACACTACTTTTGGAAGACACAATAGCACCCACTATTTTTTTGAACGATGACCAAAGAAACTATTCTTGAGCGGACGCTGACCGCTATCCATCAGCTACCTCTGGACAAAGCGCAGGAGATTTCTGACTTCGCTGATGCCCTTTTTATGCGTTACGAAGAATCTCAATTAACGCAAGGACTTCCAAAAATCATTGCCGACAGCCGCGCCTTTAATTTTTTGAACGAAGAAGAAGAATTATACTCATTAGCCGACGTAAAAGAAGTGTATCATGCGTAAAGGCGAGATTATCCTCATCACGTTTCCTTTCACCGACCTCAGCGGTAGCAAACTCAGACCTGCCGCCGTGCTTGCAAGTTCCAACCTTGACATTACCGTTTGCTTTATCACAACACAAATTGCCTCGCAGGAAGTAACGGATGTTGCTCTACAACCGAGCACTGGCAACGGGCTAAAAAAGCCATCGCTCATCCGCACAAGTAAAATTGCCACATTGGACAAGTCTTTAGCCAAAGGGCTGCTGGGGAATCTCACCCAAGTTGATATTACAGCCTTGAACAAGAGCCTCAAAATTCTCTTGCAATTATCGTGAGTGAACGTCTTCAAGCCACCTGCAACGCCGCCCCCTGCTTATTGTACTTATTCCGATACTCAATTGGCGTAAGCCCCGTGATTTTTTTGAACACATCCCGAAATGCCTTTGTGTCGGTATAACCCACATCGAACATAACTTCGGTGATGTTTTTGCGACTCGACTCAAAACTCCGTTTTGCCGCTTCAATCCTCACGCGCTGGATGTATTCAATCACTGAATTATTGGTTGCTTTTTTGAAGCGTCGTTCAAAATTTCTTCGCCCAACGGCAACGAATCCCGATAACTCTTCAACCGTGATTTTGTCATGAATATTCTCCTCAATAAACTCCTGCGCTCGTCGTATTTCCTCGTCTCCATGCCCCTTTTGCCCCTGAAACATCATAAATGCTGATTGGCTCTGGCGGTCAATATCCACCGCAAAATACTTCGAGGCGAGGATTGCCGTTGCGCGGTCGGTATATTTTTCCAATAAATAGAGGAGCAAATTCCAGTACGAATGCGCCCCGCCGCTTGAATACAAGCGCTCTTCTTCCGTGATAATACTCCCATCGACAAGTTCAACATTCGGGAATCGCTCTCGAAATTCGTTGGCAAAACCCCAATGTGTGGAGCATTTTTTACCGTCCAGTAACCCCGTTTCTGCCAGCAAAAACGCACCAATACAGAGCGACGCAACCTCTGCGCCTTTCCGATGCTGCTCTCGAATCCATGACAGAAGACCGCGATTGAGTTCCAATGCGGTGTTAAGGTCTCCACTGAGGGCGGGAATGAGAATAAGGTCGGTTTTCTTTACTGCGCTTGTTAGCGCGTCGGTATGCACGGAAAATAAGCCGTCGTTCAGTCGCACTTCATTCGTCAAGCCTACCAGTCGCACGTGAAATAGTGCGGGTTTGCCGCTTGCTTGCAAAAATTGATTTGCTGCCGTAAAAAGATAACGCGGATCCACAATGCTGGCGACAACAGCCGTTTCGGGGATGAGAATGCTGATGTTTTTCATGGTGCGACTCTCGTAAATATGGGGGGAAAGACATGACGTTGAGATTGCAAAATACGCGGATTTTCTGTCGTAATCAACCCCCAATATCGTCGTTTTTGCACCGCGCAGAAGTCTATCCATTCGCGTAATTTTGTACGGTCAATCAAATACAACTATCATTTTCAAGGCAGAACAATCATGGCACACATCAGCACTTATCTCACGTTTAACGGGGATTGCCGCGAGGCAATGACGTTCTACCGCGACGCACTGGGAGGTGAGATCATGTTCCAAACCATTGGTGAATCACCGCTTTCAGGGCAGATGTCCGCACAAATGAAAGACTGTATTTTGCACTCCACCCTCACTAAAGGCTCATTAACACTCATGGCTTCGGATATGGTCGGCGAACAAGGTTTGATGAAAGGTAACGCCGTTTCGCTCATGCTCAGGGGCGAAAGCGAGGAGGAAATTCGCACATTCTACACCAATCTTTCTCTAGGCGGCGAGGCGACCCACCCGCTTGAAATCACCTTTTGGGGCGCACTCTTTGGTGGATTGACCGACAAATTTGGAAATCACTGGTTGCTCATCGTTGATAAAAATTCGATGGCGTAAAATCTCCTGCCACACTGTTGTCAGTAGAGCTTGGTATCTTGTACTGTATTCTTTCAATATTTTTTCTCCGACACTATGAAACCTCATTCAACAGCCGCCACAAGCATAGATGACTACATCGCCAGCTTTCCACCAGAAGTCCAAGTATTATTGGAGGAAGTCCGGCAGACTATTCGCGGAGCCGCACCGGAGGCAACGGAAACCATCAAATACGCCATGCCAACTTTTGTGCTGAACGGAAATTTGGTGTATTTCGGGGCATTCAAACAACACATCGGATTTTATCCGGTTCCGTCGGGAATTGCAGCATTCAAAAAAGAACTTTCTGCCTACAAAATGGGGAAAGGCTCGATACAATTTCCCTTCGACAAGCCGATGCCACTTGACTTGATAACGGAGATTGTGAAATTCAGAGCTACGGAAAATTTTGAACGACAGACAGCGAAAAAAATGAAGAGTATTTGAGCAATCATTATTTTTATTACACATTCAATATCTACCACAAATGGCTACAACATCCGCACCAACGGTGCAAAAAATCACAACGTTCCTGACGTTCAATAATCAGGCTGAAGAGGCGATGAATCTGTATGTTTCGGTGTTCAAAAATGCGAGAATTGTTAGTGTTTCCCGCATGAGTGAGGACGCACCATTTTTCTCTGGCACGTTTGAAGTTGGCGGGCAAAAGTTTATCGTGATGAATGGCGGAGCGCATTTTTCCTTTGCTCAAGGTATTTCGCTTTTTGTGCATTGCGAAACACAAGCGGAAGTAGATGAACTCTGGTCAAAACTGATAGAAAATGGCGGTATAGAAGGGCAGTGTGGCTGGCTCACAGATAAATTCGGCGTAACATGGCAAATTATTCCGTCAAATTTAAGCGCACTTTTATATCACTCAGACCCCGAAAAAGCACAACGCGCAATGAAGGCAATGCGGCAGATGCGCAAAATTGATATTGCAGCATTAGAGCAAGCAACAGCCTAGAAATCACTCATGAATTCTCCCAAAACTTTTACCCTTAATTGCAAACCCCCAATGAACACAAAAACACTCACCATCGTTTACTGGCTCACAACCGGTATTATTTTTCTCTTTGAAGGCGTTCTGCCCGCGCTCACATCGCACACACAATTGGCAATAGATGGCATCAAGCATCTGGGCTATCCCGATTATTTCCGCACGTTACTTATGGTTTTCAAGGTCACGGGTGCGCTGGTACTGATTATTCCTGCCTTCAAGGGACGCTATAAGGAATGGGCATACGCGGGATTTGGTATTACGATGCTCTCCGCTACGGTATCGCATACAGTTGTGGACGGGCTTGGTGGGCAGACGGCTTTCCCGTTGGTCGTTTTTGGAATACTCGTTGTTTCGTATTTGTGCTATCACAAGCTCAATTCTTTTCCAACACAATCCAATAATTGAACACCATGAGAACGCTAAAATTACAAACCCAAATGTCCATTGATGGCTTCATTGCTGGCGCGAACGGCGAAATGGATTGGATGACGTTTCATTGGGACGACGCGCTGAAACAGTACGTTTCTGATGTGACCGAATCCGTTGGTACTATCATTCTTGGGCGCAATTTGGCACAAGGATTCATTCCGCATTGGGCTGCTGTTGCCGCCAATCCTGACGACCCCGACGTTCTTGCCGGCAGAAAATTCAGCGAAACACCAAAAGTAGTTTTTTCCAAAACACTAACAAAATCGGAATGGGCGAATACTACGCTTGCAACAGGGGATATTGTCGAAGAAATCACCGCATTAAAGCAGCAATCCGGCGGGGACATCATTGCCTACGGCGGCTCTACATTCGTCTCTAATCTCATTAAAAACAATTTGATTGACGAATATCACCTGTTTGTGAATCCAACTGCTATCGGGCGTGGAATGCCGATATTTGCTGGGCTTGCGGCGAATCTCAACCTGAAACTTGTGAACGCAACGGCATTTGATTGTGGAATCGTGGTGCTGTGCTACAAGCCACAGTAAAATTTTTGCCCACCTTTACAGACAAAAAGCCCTGTATGCAAGATAGTATCTTGTTTACAGGGCTTTTACTTTTTGGAGGTAATGCACAAAAGACCACTTGACAAGCCTTGTCGTCATTGAAGAATTTTGCGTGAACGTTTAAGAAACACGAGGCTCAAAAATGCACATCCGATGCCAATACCTTTCAGCAGCCCATGGCTAAAATCATTCAATACAATATGATCTCGCAAAATATAGTTCATACTCATAAACATCATTCCAACAAAGAACAATGCTGCATATTGAATTGGTATGCGCTTCATAACTGTACTCGTAATGGTTGTGTAAAAGACTATTCACTCGCTTTTACGCTGATTTACGGGTATTGTTTCACGTCTTCAAAACCAGTTTCAGGTCTGTGGAATCGTGTATTGTGTTACAAACTTCAATGCATCTGTTTCCACTCAGCAAAAGCCTGTATTTCGGACTGAAGGCGGCGTATAGGCTTTTTCGTACAGTATTCAACATCGGAAAAAACATGGCTTTGGAGGCTATTACCGTATCGTACGAAATCTTTCAAAACCATTTTTAGAGCGATTAATTTTCCATTTATTTTTTATCTTGTCGTTTGAAAGTCGCTCACTTGAATTCGCCTCCAATATTTGCAATGAAAAATTTACCAATACTTCTTCCTCTCACCTTCTTCTCATTCTTGGCATTCGTTTCGATTACAGCCAAACTGTCGGCGCAAACTGCTTATACTCCTAGTCAAACATACTTCGGCACCAATTCTTACATTGAATACATCGCTGGAAATTTGCCCTTGATT
The DNA here is from genome assembly GCA_013298375.1 of Ignavibacteria bacterium. GTDB lineage: Bacteria > Bacteroidota > Ignavibacteria > Kapaibacteriales > UBA4661 > PH2015. The sequence goes on from JAAFHM010000075.1 coordinate 6,853, forward strand.
ATCAGTGCCGCACACGGTGGAGATTTGAGTCCTGCCGCCTTGCCAACGCGGAACTGTGCCGCGTGCGTTACCGTTAGTGATGCCAATACACAAGAACTTGTGCGTGCGATGGGGGAATCGTTCCGAAAGGTTTTTGGATGCTTCCCGCATCTTATCATCAATCGCTTACACCGACGGAAATTGGATGCTAATCGAGAAATTGGCGAAGCCGCTCTCGGTAATGCACAAGCAGAAAAAGCATGGTCTGAATTTCATCAATTTATTGATTCTGCCAAGCAATCCGTTCTACGGCAGTTCGGTCGTGGTTTATATTTGGATATGCACGGACATGGACACGATAACCAGCGCTTGGAGCTTGGTTACTTGTTGCGCGATGATGAACTGCGCTTGCCGGATGATTCCTTGAATACAGCGCGGTACATCGGCTTTAGCAGTGTGCGCAATCTTGCTCAAATAAGCCGACAAATCTTTACTCATGCCCAGCTTTTGCGCGGCGATGCTGCGCTCGGAACAATGCTTGCGCTGCGAGGTTTTCCCTCGGTTCCAAGCAAACAATCTCCTTTTCCGCTTGCCAATGAAGACTACTTCGATGGCGGCTACAATACGGCACGGCATAGTTCCTATCGCGGTGGGGCGATTGATGGTGTGCAGATAGAATGTAATATGGACGGGGTGCGCGATTCGCCTCAGTCTCTACGGCGCTTCTCGGATTCGATAGCCTTATCCCTACGCGACTTTATGCAGCTCCATTATCGCATTTCCTTGCCCAATACTTGCCTTGCTACCTCCACTGCCATCTATCCATTGCAGAGTGCCAATATTGAGATTGCTGGCTTAGAAATTTTTCCGCAACCTATCGCACACGAAGGATTTGTTCGTATTCCACACCAAGGGACACAAGACATTATCATACAAATTTTTACGGTAATGGGCAGCCTTGTGCAACAGTCCGTACACCATTCTACACAATCTGCGGATTCATTCACGGTTATCCCTTTTTCGACCAATGCTCTTCCAAATGGCGTGTATATGCTTACCGTACGATCCAGATTTCCCGATGCAGGAAATACCGCGCTGGGAAGCCGATTACTTGCGGATTATTTTCGGACAGCATTAGTGCTTATTACTCATTAGGTGTTCGACCATTGCTGGGGTGGGGGTGGCTCAAAAGGTAATCTCACAGCCGACACCCTCAAAGGCAAGTCCGAAGGTGCTTTTTTCCAAAGAGTGGAATTTTATCGACAATTCAATCAATTTCAATCAAAATAATCATGGCACTTTTTACACGCTTTCTCCCCGGATTTAAGGCTACGTGCCTTACGGTAGGCTTCTTGGATGTATTTATGGCTGGAAGTCTCTTTGTGCGAGGCTTGATGCCAAGCATGGCGGAGTTCAAGGTTCCGGCGGAAATACTCGCTTCGCCGCATTATTTCGATGCTATGCTGTGGGTTTATGTGCATATGATAGTCATTGGTCTCATTATCAGTTGTGTCGGCTACTACGCTGATGCTACCAATCTTCTGCTGCAAAAACGGCTGTCTTTATTGCTTTTTGTGGTGCATCTTTTTTACACCTATTTGGATTTCCGTTCATCCGACTCCGCGCTGGGGAATGGCTTATATCAAGGTGCAGCGTCGGTTTTTCCTGCGATAATGGGCTTGATGCTAACGCTGTTGTTTTTGCAACTTGTAGTTGTGCTGCATCGTGGAGCGAAAGGGTGATTGTGAACAAAAAAAGCGACTCACAAGAATCCTCTCGTAAGCCGCTTCAAATCGAACTTTTTAGCGCAAACCGAAGCCTGTTCAGTTCTTCATCATCTGTCCTGTTCGTCGTACCATTACGCCATTTTGAAGCGTTGCTTGGAGTTCGTAGAAGTACGTTCCTGATTGCGTGAGCGCACCGCCATACATTTGTCCGCTCCAATCTACTGTATGTTCTCCCGCCGCTTGTGGCTGTAAAACGAGTGTGGTTATCTCACGCCCCGATGGATTGGTGATGCGAAGCCGCACCGTTGCTGCTTCCGGCAGGGTATAGCGAATCGTCGTCGAGCCGGAAAAAGGGTTCGGGTAATTTTGCCCCAGAACAACAGTATTTGTCAGGCTTTCCGATGCACCTGCTTTTTGTTGTGCGGCTTGAAAAGATGACAATGCTGTAACATTCGTGCTGTACATTCCGTTGGCAAACGTCGCTATTGCTACAAATCCATCAGATTGCCGCGCCGCTACGGCTGTTACGGGAACGTTCCCAATCACCGACGCACCTTCTTGCGCCCAAACGGTATTCGCGCCATCTAAACGGCTTGTGGAGTACAGTCCTGTGCTTGTTCCCAAAAATATGCGGGACGAGTTGCCAAAATTTTGGAATGCCGCCTTGACACAGGACGGACCAGCTCCCGTACCATCGGGGTTTGCGCGGAGATTGCCCGTTACTGCTGTCCATGTTTTTCCGCCATCGTTAGTGTAAAAAACGGGCTGAACGCCGTAGTTTGAGAACACGACAAGTGCTTGGTCGGCATTGGCAGGATTGACAGCAACGCCTGTAATAAAGCCATTTTGTGGGAAGTCCGGCGACGTGATTTCGGTCGGTGTCATCACGCCGGATTGCGCATTATTGACGACAAAAAGCTGCCCAACAGTTGTTCCAAAATATAGCCGTGTTGCCATGCCTCTTGAAGCTCCAAGCGCACTAATTCTTCCACGAGGAATTGCCCCCTCCACCCGCGACCAGCCTTGTACTCGGTCATACGGTTCACGACGTTGCAGAGCCGCCGTAACCACGCTCAAATCCTCATTTCGCCAAAGATCGCTCCCTCCGGCGAGGTACATGACGCTGTTGTTATTGGGGTCGAGAATAAAGGGGTTGATGAACATATAATCTTTGCCTTCGATTGGGTCAATGCGGGCGACACGGTTTCCAACCAAAATGGAGGTATTCCCATTTTGGCTTGAGTGATAAACGGCGGTTTTTCCGTCAGCAATGGCGCAAAATGAGCCGTCGCCGCCACCAACTCTGTCCCACGGGGTTGTAGTTTGATTACTCTGTGTGGAAAAAGTACCATTATCCTGCAAACCGCCGACAAGCGTGTTGTCGCCTGATGTTCCGTTATCAATGGCAATGGTGTAGAACTGTGTGCTATAAAATCCGTTATTCAAAATTTTCCACTCAATATCGTCGGAAGAAGCAGTGATATTGTCCGTCCGGCGCACCCCGCCGTCATTCCCCGTCAGGGCAGCATTGGGATTGCTCGGCAGGAAAATCACCTCGTGCTGGTCTGAGCGTTGATTAGGAAAGGAGGCATACGTTCTTCCCGATGGCTCGTATCCGGCAATTTTTTGAGTGCTGAGGTCAGTCAGGAAGCCATTGTTGGAGCGGTAGAGTTCTGTGCCACCCAGAAAAACAACATTTTCATTATCAGGCTTAACACGAACAACCATATTATAGCCATCTTGGGAGTCGAAGTTACCTGTTCTGCCGCCTATGGGCTGCAATCCGGGAAGATTATCGGAGCGATTAAACCACGAACCGCCCGCCAAGCCGCTTCCGTCGCCAGATTTATAGGTGTATTTCCAGAAACTCGTTCCCGCCTTGCCTCCGGGCTGAAAGCCTACGCCGGGAGTTTGCGCTACGACGTACATAACATTTTCATTCGACGGTGCAATGCCAAGATTGATGCGCCCTATACGGTCGGGTGCATCGGGCATGGAGATATTTGTCCAGTTTGTGCCATCGGTTGAGCGGAATATACCGTACACCGGAGTCTGTGCAACAGCGCCAAGATTCCCGATTGCAGCATAGAGTACACCCGTGCTAGTGATAACGACATCACTCCAATTTGCCTTGTTTTGGGATTCCGCCGTGTTGCCGCCCAGCACCGCAGTCCACGTCTCGCCGCCGTTTGCTGAACGATAAATCCCGCCGTAAGTAGCGGCATAAACAACATCGTCCGTTTTCGTGGGGTCGGTAACAATTTTATGCACGTAGGTAAAATCGGATGCGAAGGTGTGTGGCTGATTCCGAACCGTCGAAGCAAGGCGCGACCACGTTTTGCCGCCATCGGTTGATTTGAAAATACCATCGCCAAAAATGGTCGTTCCTCCGCGAATATTACTCCCGCGAAACTCGCCCGTGCCGTAGTACCAAACGTTGCGCTTACCCATGCGGCGGTCTTGTGCGACACAGGTAACGCTGGCAAGGTCGGAAAGGGCAGTTGTTCGCATCCACGTCGCGCCGCCGTCGGTAGAACGCCACATCCCGCCCGAAGCAGCACCAGCCAAAATGATATTTTCATTGTCTGCATCCAACGCAAGTGCGCGAACACGTCCGCCGACATTGAAGGGACCACGCGGTGTCCAGGCGGATGATTGCAATACCGCGCCGTTTTTATCCCGATAGGAACCCTCTGCTCTCGGTAATTTCTCAGCAAATTTCAACTCCATTTCCCGCACATTGTCGGGAATGCGTCCCGTGCGCGGGTTGCGGAGCATTTCTTCTTGCTGGCGAAAGTATTCAAGCGGGCTTTCTGCTTGTTCTTCGTGTTCTTCTGCCTCGTGTTCTTCCTCTTCTTCCGAAAATTCTTCCGAAGATTGAGCCTGATTCAACCGTGCTTGGTATGCCTCTCGTAGCTCTGCACCACGCTTGGAAGCCATTGAAAAAAAGAGCATCCCGGCGGCAAGCCACACGGCAGCTACGGCGAGAGCGGTAAAAAGTTTTGTACGCATGATAGTGAAGGGAATGATTGATGGTTTGTTGTTTGAGTTAAGGGCTTTTAGCGAAGAACGTGCAGCAAACGACTCACAGAACCCGCACCAGTGCTTATCTGCACGATGTACACTCCATTCGGTACATCCTGAACGTCAAGCCTCAGTGATTGCTCACCCGATTGAAGGGCTGACAGTTCCTCGTTCCGCACGTTGCGCCCAAGTGCGTCGAAGACCGTGATAATGGCACGTCCCGATTGCTGCATGGTAAAACGCAGCGTACATTCCGCCGTCGAGGGATTGGGCGAGAGGCGCATATTCAGGCTTGCCGCAGCTTGTTCGGTTTGCTCACGAACACTGGTGATTTGCGCAAGCGGGCGTTTCCACACTCCCGCGCCGTTGGCAAAATCACCGATGTAAACACTCGTGTTATCAGCGGCTAAAGCGTGATTGGATGTATTGGTCAATCCCTGCGAGACCGCTTGCCAAGACGCTCCGCCATTGGTTGAACGATACACCCCCGCCGCACCCGTCGCAATGAGGGTTGTGCCTTGTAAGGAAAGTTTGTACATACCGAGATTATTTGCGTCAAGCCCCGTGCTGCTGCGTGTCCACGTCCTACCGTCGTCGCCGGAAGTATAGATACCATCTTCGGTAGCAGCAAAAATAGTGTTGCCGCTAACGATCATATCATAAACGGTTAATGCCGCAATACTCAGCCCTTTACTGGCTTCGCGCCACGTCAAGCCGCCGTCGGTGGAGCGAAAGATGCCGGATTCAAGCGTTCCACCCAGCATCGTTGAGCCTTTGAACGCAAGGAGATGCACCGTAACACTATCATCCAAGCCGTTTGCACGGCGAATCCACGTTCTGCCTTCATCCGATGAAACAAAGACACCATCGCCTGTTGCGGCGTTGAGTGTGCTGTTGGCAGGGTTCTGGGCAATATCGAACACTGTAAGTGCAAAATCTTTCAACGCGCCTGTTCCCGTGCCGTTTGCGGCAGTCCACGTCGAACCACCATCCGAAGAAGCAAAAAGACCACCGTAGGTTGCTGCAAAGAGGCGATTCCCAGCCGCAGCGATTTTATTGATGTACGCGCTTAGTCCCTGCGCTCCTTGTGGCGGATTATTGATGCCTTTGGCAGACGACCACGTTGCTCCGCCGTCGCGGGAGAGTTGAATGCCATTGCCGTAGGTTGCGGCAAAGAGGGTATTATTCAACACCGTGAGCGATAGAATTTGGCTTGAAAGAATGCCATTGCTTGCTTGTTCCCAAGCCACTGTCGAGCGTGGTGAGGTGAAAATGCCCGCACCTTCGCTGCCGAGAAGGAGCGTTGTTCCGACGTTTGCAAGCGAGAGAACGGCAAGATTGGTGAGACCGGTATTGATGCTCGTCCATGTCATGCTGCCGTTATCGGAGCGATATGCGCCGCTTGCTTCAGTTCCGACAAAAAGCGCGTCGCCGCTTTTGGTAATTGCATTAACAATTTGCCCTTTCAAACCAGTATTTGCGGGCTGCCATGCGGCAGATTCGGGCTGCGTAGGTGTAAGAGCAATTCTACGCGAATACACGCCGTCGCGGTTGCACAGGTAGAGCGTACCGCCATCAACCAGCATTTCTCGTGCTTCAAGACGCAGCGCAAAACCCGTCAGTCCTTGATTGAAGGCATTCCACGTTCTTCCGGCATCAGTGGAAACAAACACGCCATCACGGTTGGAAAGCGCGTATAATCTCGTGTCGAAGGTGGTTCTTACGGCGGTTACGGAAAATATTTCACCGACATTTCTGGGTAAAGCTGTGCTGATTGCCGTCCACGTTGCGCCGTTGTCGCTTGAGCGGTAGAGGCATTCGGAAGGTGTTTCTAGGGTGTCAATGGTGGAGAGATTTCGCACCGAAGTTGCTACAAAAATATCTGTTCCATCGGTTGCAATTTTGGTAATTCTTACGCCGGAAAATATTGCCGCACCGGAAGCCGCCCACGTTGCGCCATTGTCGTTGGAGCGAAATACGCCGTCCTGTGTACCGAGCCAGAGATTTGCCCCGGAAGCAAGTAAGGATGTTGGGTTCAGGCTGTTTCCACGCAAGCCTGTGTTTGCTTGCGTCCACGCGCCGGAAACATCGTTGGTGCGATAGATGCCGCCACCGCTCACTCCGGCGAATGTTGTGGAACCCGTTTGCAGCAAAGCAGTAATTGTCCCGCCAAAGGGTCCGTTAGTTTTTGACCATTGTGCTTGCAATGGAGGGGAGAGGAGAGTTGCAAGCAAGACGAGCCAAATGGCTCGGTAGGCAGTGCCTAGCATAAAGGAGTAGGGGAATGCGGTCATAATAGTTGCCCTTGTTAGTATGACAAAAGAAATGGGAAAATCACGTAGCAAGGGCAAAACTACGAAGAAAAGCGAGGCAGGAATAGAGCCGTGATTTCCTAGTGGTATAGGAAAAAAAGTACTAGATGGGTGGATTCTGGGCAGG
>JAAFHM010000042.1:0-12515 GCA_013298375.1 Ignavibacteria bacterium
CGTCAATGTTACCTTTCGCCTCGCCGACCCGCAAAGGCGCTTCACAAGAGCGTTTGTGCCGGGCGAATTCAACAACTGGGGACCAAATAACGGCGGACGCATCAGTAGTGGTGCGGTCTCCGAGATGCAATACGATGTCACAAGCGGCGCATGGACAAAAACACTCGTACTGACCTCAGTTTTTCAGCTTTTTCATCAGTGATTTTACGCCCTCTCGTATCTTTCTCGCAGTTTCCAGAAGAACTCTCCTATGCTGTCCAGCAGACGCTCGCTTACGCTTTTGTCCTCCCATGAAAGACCCGGCAGCCAGCCGTCGGGTGTTAGCGTTCCTGCTTCTATCTGTGATGCAAAGAAATCTTTGTGCTTGCGGTAGTAAGCGCGAGGACGAGCGATACCGCATCGATGAAGGCGCTGAAGTGCTTCGTCTTTAGTGACTGGTAAGAACTCTTTGTACGCATCATCTGTTATCTGCAAATATTGTTCGCACCTTTCTACCAACAGTAGTAATTCCATTGCTTGCTGAATTGCTGCTTTTTTTTGCCCTATGCGGTAATTATTGAGACTCCAATCCTCTAAACCAACTGCAAACATAAGAACAGGGGCAATAATCTCTACTGATGTTCGCCTACCATCAAAGACTTCATTCAACTTGTGGCGGAAAATTTCAGATGATTCGTGTGCGCTTTTTTGTGCGCCCTGAAAATCACTTATACGATATTGTGCTGAGACGAGGAAGCGGAGCGCTCCTGCTAGAGAAAGCCGATATTCTTCCTTCCGTACTACCAAACGTCGGTAAATAGCAATTGCCTCGCCTAAATTTTTAATCGTTTCTTGTAAAGAAGACGGTGTCAGCATTTGAAAGGAACTCGCAACGGCATATAAAACCCCATCTGATTCATTCGGTCGTAATAAGGGGTAACAGTGAATCACCTCAGAGAAAAGTAAGTCTGCTGCTGCACTATCGGAATTGTCGAATCTTATCATACCCAGAGCCCGCCCTGCCTTAACAATCTCCGATACATACTTTCCATTGTCAGGATGACCCTCTGGATAACGCTCAGAATAAACCTGCGACCAAAAGCGAAAAATGGTTAGCGATTCTTGATAGATTTCAGCTGCTTCTTCTTCACGATTACGCCTCCAATCGAACAATGTTCCCAAGACGAAAAGCGCCTTCGCATAATTGATAGCAAGTGATTCGCTTGTTGGACTGCTTTGGCTCATTGTCAGCATATCATCAAATCCGGCGTGTTTGCAGAGTTCTCGGCTCTGGTCAATACTTTTTCTAAGCAATGTTTCTGCTTTTTCGTCTCGTCCGGCTTGCTCATAAAACTGCCCCAAAAAGCGATATGCACGCGGCAGAGCGACCGTATTGGGCAGGTTTGGACTGTCAACGCTTTCCAACAAATCAATATACTGCTGCGCATACTCAATACCTTCGTCGTTATTCCCGACGGACGTAAGTAAGGGGAGCAGCTGCTCATACAGATTCGTTTTGAGAAGGAATGTCGCGGGTTCGTTACTCAAAGAAGCAAGTTTTTCTTTGAGACGTGAAATTTCTTGGAGTTCGGCATCGGTGGCAGTGTGAGGCTGGTGTCGTTCGACAGGCAGTTCTGGCGGCAAAGGAATATTTTCCATTGGAACTTCTTCGGAGGGCAGGCTGCCGATGAAAGCCCGGAACGACCACATATCGGGCAGTGCTTGACTGACCTCGCGGATTGCTTCTGCGCCCAGAGCAATGCGGCAGACGCAAACGATAGGGAGGCGAAAAAGGTAGTCGCGGCGCTGGTTGAACCCGACATACATATCCGAATTGGAGACAAGAGCAGCAAAATCATCCAGAAACAGTATTCCAGTCGAGTCTGTGTTCCTGTTTTCTTCTGCAAAAGCATAGACCTCATCCATGAAAGAGCGGTATGACTGCCCTTGAACGGCAATATTTTTACTGGGGCGTTCCGAAAAATGCCCTTGAATACGTGTTTTGAAGCGCTGCCAAACGCGATTGTCATCGCATTGGAGGACGACAAATTGAAAACCTTCATCTTCAAGTACGCGCAAGCACAGTGCCAGTTCTTCATCAAATGTGGTACTCATATAGATAATGGACGCAGCGCAGAGGATGGAAGGAAGCCCGATTGTACGACATATTGCTGGTACATAAAGGACGCTTCGATGATGGGATGCACACGTTTATAGCTACCGTCGTTGTATTCAAGCACAATGAGCTTCTCCAAGCATTGTTGCAGACTGGCGCTAAAAGGCGTAGGAATACCGCGTTCGTTGTTTTCTTTTAGCTGCTTGAGCGTTTCAAGCGTTTCCATGTCAAGATTATTCGCATATTCAGCAGCGAGGCGCTGGACGGCTTTTTGGATTGCGGCGTGGTCAATCGTTGTCGCGGTATTTGCGGTAAAAATCAGTGCGTACTGAATAATCCGTAAAAGTTCACGCGGCGAACCTCCGGAGTACATAATTGCCATTTTGACGGTATCACGACTATCAAAAAGCGATTCATCTATGCGCTTGAAGACAAATTCGTAGAAGCGTTCTATGGCTACGGGAACCTCATCGCCGTTTCTTTCGCGCAATTTGACAAAGGGGAACGAAACAACCGTGCTGAACATTTCCAGATGTGTGCGCTCCTTCATAAGTTCAATCGGCAGCGCAAATATCGTATTGGCTTTGATGAGTTGAATTTTATTACTTTCATCAATAATCATCTTCCGTCGCATAGCCGCCGTCGCTATTTTTTCCGAACCATCCACGATAAAGAGAATATCTCGTGCAAGTCCGCGCTGATTCAATTCCAATACCGTTGTTTGAAGAAATTCATTAAAGCGGTTCGCAAAATCAGGGAAGCGTGTGCGCACTACTGTGCGGATTTTGGTCGTGTTTTCGGTGCTACCTATAAGCCCTGCTTTCAATTTAGCCGCGAATTTGAAAATACTGAAAAAACCTGGTGTTTCGTTACCAAGTTCCAATTCTATGCCGCCACTAAGTTTGATATTTTTATTGATTTCTTCTACTCTTTCACTAAACCAGTTATGGATGGAAACGAGCATTGCTTGGTCATCGGCTGGGACTTTATCCTCATGCAGACGCTTGGCAAGCTGCTCCACTTGCAGAAGCACGATATCCATATACTCTATGTCGTTGGTATCCAATTCACTATCAATATTGCACACAACGCAATAGAAGCAATCAGATTTGTTCAGTCTGGCAACATACTTAGCCAATTCCGATGTTTTCCCTGAACCCCGCATACCGCCAAGAAAGAGAGTAGTTTTATTGAAATAATTGATGGAACTGTCGTAGGTGAAATCATCCGAATCAACGTTGAGCGTCTCGTATATCATCTTCTCAGCAAAATCTCCACGGACATCACTGAAATCAACAAAAAATGGGTCGTCAGGACTCGGAACGGGTGTATCGAAACGGACAGCACGTTTAATTTCTTTCAAGGTCTTTGCCTGGTTATTTTTGGGAATTTCCGGCGACATAGCTCTTGTTTCCTTGTTGAATGGAGGTTTATAGAGGATGGAATAATGGCTCATCCGAATACATGATGCGAACAACCATTGTTTGCGAATGTACGATAAAATTAAAAATAATAACAGTTATTATCTCATAGGACTTTCGCAAAATATTCACGCAAGGATGTCAATCTTTGTATGCACCCTGTTGTGCAAGAAGTCTCTTGGCAGTATATTACCGATAATTCTTGCTCTTTTGGCTGTATTTCTGATTTTACCTCCGATTCTATGTTTTTGCTCCGATTATTCTCTCTCTGTATATTGATGCTGCTTTCAAGCCTCATGCAAGTCTTCGCCCAGCGCTCAACCATCACCTTTCGCCTCGCCGACCCGCAGAAACGCTACATCCGCGCTTTTGTGCCGGGTGAGTTTAATAACTGGGGACCCAATAACGGCGGGCGCATCAGCGCTGGTGCGGTCTCCGAGATGCAGTACGATTCCGCAAGCGGCGCATGGACAAAGACGCTTGTGCTGAACACGGGGCAGCGTTATCTCTACAAATTTCACGTTCACCGCGATGCTTTAGGAGCGCAATTTGAATGGCTTGCTGACCCTTTGAACGACGTGCAGGACGGCTCGGCAAATCAAAACTCCGTACTACAAATTGCATCCTTACTCATTTTTCAACCTGCCTTGCAAGTCAGTAATGGCACGGTCTCTGGTGTAAGTGCATCCGTCGTAGCCAACGCTGCGCTCACGCGCTTGGCTGTTGTCGCCGGAGCAGATACCATCTCGCTTACAGGCACGACGCTTGCGAGTGTGCGCGAGAGCGGTCTTTTGCGGGTGCAATTTGGGAAATTCGTCGCAACAACAGCATCGGTGCGGATTCTGGCGAATGACAATGTGGGTAATAGTGCCAATTATCGCTTTCCTGTTCTTATCAATGCCGTTCCAACGTGGGCGCGAGATGCCGTCTGGTATCAAATTTTCCCGGAGCGCTTCCGCAATGGCGACCCAAAGAACGACCCGACGCGAGAAAGTCTCGAACTCGGCAACGGCGTAAGCGACAAATGGCGCATCAAACCTTGGGGCAGCGATTGGTTTTCACGGGATGAGTGGGAACGCGAGTTTGGCAGCAATTTCTACAATAATTCCATTTTCCACCGCCGCTATGGTGGCGATTTGCAAGGCATTCTTGACCGTTTAGATTATCTCAAAGACTTGGGCATTACGGCGCTCTACCTGAACCCCATATTTTACGCCAATTCGCTGCACAAATACGACGGCAATGCGCATCACCACATTGACCCGTATTTTGGACCCAACCCAAGTGCCGACTTAGCGCAGATCGCCCGCGAGAACGCTTCCAATGCGCCTTACGACCCCAAAACGTGGCGTTGGACAAGTGCGGATTCGCTATTTTTGAAACTTATTCGTGAGGTAAAAGCACGGAATATGCGCATCATCCTTGATGGCGTGTGGAATCACGTCGGACGCGGCTTTTTTGCTTTTCAAGACCTTGCGCAAAAGCAGTCTGCATCAGGCTTCAAGGACTGGTTCGTGGTAAATCGCTTCGACGACCCAAACACGACGCAAAATGAATTTAGCTATAAATCGTGGGAAAATTTCACGTCCCTACCGGAATTTGCCCGAACCGCCGATGGACGCGACCTTGCGCCCGCTCCGAAGGACTACATCTGGAACGTCACGCGGCGCTGGATGGATCCGAACGGCGACGGCAACCCCAACGACGGCATTGACGGTTGGCGTTTGGACGTAGTGCCGTATATGCCGCTTGGTTTCTGGAACGAGTGGAATATCTACGTTCGCACCATCAACCCGAATGCCTACACCACCGCTGAGATTTGGACAGACCAAACACCAGCATTTGTGCGGGGTGGCAACTTTTCGGCGGCAATGAATTATTGGGCGTTTGCGCTTCCCGTCAAAGATTTTTTCATCAACAAACGCGGCACGGCGGAATCCTTCTGGAACACCATCACAAGCCGCATGAATGCTTATACGCCGGAGGTGCAAGCCGCCATGCAAAACATGATGGATTCGCACGACACCGAGCGCCTTGCCTCGCAAATTGTGAACAGCAATCTCACAGGAACGCCCACCAACAACGCATGGGCGCGACCGTCCTACCTCATTCGCAAGCCCACCGAGCAGGAGCGCGACCTACAAAAACTCATTGCGCTCTTTCAAATGACCTTCACAGGCGCACCAATGCTCTATTACGGCACAGAATCCGGCATCTGGGGCGGCAACGACCCCGACGACCGCTCCCCGATGAACTGGTCGGACATCCGCTTCGATGCGCAAGCAGGCTCACATTCCCCAGCATTTGTGCGCCCTGTGGATGATATGAATTTTGATAGTAGTTTGGTGGGGTTTTACAAAAAGCGTATTCAGTACAGAAATACTACAAGAGGTTACAACATCGATTTTCCAACACCTTCTTTCTATTCTTTCTCAGTTCGTAATAATACTTTCCTAAGTTTCAACTCTTTAGCTTTTGCGTATGAAGTACCTACTATTTTTGCTAGGAATTACGATTTTGTTGCATTCAATTTAAGCAGCGATACCGTAAAAATAGACATTCCAAGAAAAGGTTTATTTATCCCCTACAAACTCGACCCTGTGAATACGACACCATTCAATTTTGAATTAACTTTAAGACCAGGGCAGCCAGCATTGCTCACTATGCCGCCAATGAGTGGTGCTGTAGTCAGGCATATTACTCAAGTTAGTGTTAAAGATGATAGGGCAAATTCTACACTCAAATCTTTTCCCCAACCCTTCACCGACCGTACAACGCTGGAATACCGCTTGGAACGGTCCTCGGAGGTGCTGGTGCGGGTGCATGATGCCTTGGGGCGAGAGGTGATGCGCTTTTCGGAGGGTGTGCTGCCCGAAGGCGTACATACGCGGGAGATAGACGGCACGGGTTGGGCAAGCGGAGTGTATTTTTGTACGGTAATGCCGCAGAATGGCTCTGTGGGGCGAGTGATGCTGGTGAAGCGGTGAAATTCTCTTGCGAGGGTCTCGCTGCCTTGAGCTAGACCCTCGCAATCTGCCAACAGCAAATTTTGGCAAAAACGCTCCTATTGACAAAATTTGGCTAAATTCTGTCAGTACGATGACAAAATTCAAAGCTACTCCACCAAGCGCAAGAGCAACCCATCCCGCATTTTCGAGGCAATAAGTTTATACTGCTTGCCTTCGACGGGATGAGTAGTAGTCAGCTTTTGGTGCTGCTCCACAATAATTTTGCATTGGTCAAAAAGTGGCATAAAGTCCGGCAAACTCAATTTCATCTGCTTTCCTGTGAAATACTCCATTGAGCGCTTATAGGCAGCATTCCAAGCATTATTCGCCATAATACACTCGAAATCACTAATCTGCCCATAACCATTGCGCACCGCCCGCCAAACTGCAATACATTCCGGCGTGGCATGGACAATATCCGCGTAAATATCCTCTGAATGCCTTGTCTTTCCTTGCATTGAGACAAGACGCTCCCCTAAAAGATTGACCGCAGCAAGAATTGGCTTCACATCTGCCGCTCCAACCGTCGCAGGAATGCGATGATACATATCCCCCAACGCAAGTTTTTCCGCACATTCCACAATAGGCTTCAATGCTTGATGCTGCGCCAGCATCGCCCAAAATGCCGAAAGAATCAGAATCAAAACTGACGCACCAATGCCATAAAGGAGGAAATATGCGGTGTCGTGGTATTGCGTAGGAACATTCTGATATTGCTGCATTGCCGCCAAACGCGATTGGCTTTGCAGCCGTTGAATGAGCGTCGTGAGCGTGTCGGCGGCATTCGCGGCTTTTCCTTTGATAATGATGTTTGCCGCAATTTTTATCCCTTGTTCGCGGCGCATGGCGATAGCCTGATTTGCCTCAACAATCTTTTTATCAATCGCCATATCCAGAAAATTCAGTATGGATGCGGCTTCTGGCGCGAGCGGCTGCATGAGCGAACGCACCTGTTTTGCCGTAAGTGCCACATCACCCACCGTCCGTGCGAACAGCATCAAATGAACGGAATCGCCAGTGATAATATAGCTCCGCGCCCCAGTCTCCATGCCGATAAACTGCACAAGCAAACGGTCGGTCTCTGTTTGTATGCGCTCTGCACGGTCATCTCGCCGGACGGAGGCTTGTGTTTCCTCAATCCGTTGCCAGACATAATATGCCGTTCCCATAGCGACAAGAACAGCCAAAACAGTGCCGACTAAAAGGCGTTGTGCAAAAGACATAAAAGCAGAAAAAAGAGAATATGTAGAAAAAACCCGCCCTACACGCAGAAAATGTGGGGCGGGAAGACCAAAAACCAACGAGAAAAGACTCGTCCTTTTTTGTCAATGAATAACTTTACCAAGACGGCTTGGGCGGAGTGTGGCGAATTTATCGAAGAGATTCGGCAGATTGGTTTCCCATGACCAATAGACGATAAGCGGTGTTCCGACAACATCTGCCACAGGAACAAAGCCCCAGTAACGGCTGTCGAGGCTGTTATCGCGGTTGTCGCCCATACCGAAACAGTAATCGCGCTGCACCGTGTAGCGTGTCGATTCTTTGCCGTCAATCAGGATTTTTCCGTCGCCAATCGTGATTTCATGTCCTTCGCGGCGGATGAAAATTTCCCATTGCGCCAAATTCACGGGAGTAAGTTCAATAATGTCGCCTTGCTTCGGAATGCGAATCGGTCCGTAATTATCACGGGTGAACCCGGCACCAATCGGGAAGGTGCGGAAACGGTCGTCGGAATCGGATGGCTCAATAAAACTGCTCGTCCGACCTTCCGGCGGAAATGCCGATGCTACGCTGTTGATGAAGATTTGTTTGTTGCGAATCGTGAGCGTGTCGCCCGCCGTTGCGACGCAGCGCTTGAGATAATACTGGAACTCTTGCGGCTTTGCTTCATCGCGGTTACCCGGAAAAATAAACACAATCACGTCGCCTTTTTCGGGCTTGCGCAAACCCGGGAAACGATAGTACGGAAGCGGGATGTTGAGAATCGGTATCATCTGCGGCGTGGAAGGACCGAAGAGAAATTTATTGACAAAAAGGAAATCGCCCGTCATTACCGTTGTTTCCATCGAACCCGTTGGCACAACAAACGATGCAACCAAAACACCGTTCAAAATCATAACCATCACAAACGCCCCCAAAATTGTCCGCGTCCAGGAAAGCGCAAGTTCACCAAAGGTCTGCGGGAAATCGCCATCCGATTGAGTATTTTTCTCATTCGTAGGCTTTTTCTCTAAGGAAATGCGCTCATTGGCGGCTTTGCCTTTGGAAGAAGATTTGCCATTTTTTTTGCGGTCAGCATCACGCTTGGCTTCAGCGCGGATTTGGTCGAGGGATTTTGCCATAATTGGGGAAGGTAAAGGTGTTGTGTGCTAGGGTTTATACGCCTCCAAGAGCGCTAATGCAGTAAATGATTGAATCTTTGTGACTGGTCAGATAAGTCCCCCTCGGGTGGCTTCTTCGCCGTCCGGCGGGTTTGTAGTGAAATATTATGACCGAAAAACCCGCCGGACGGCAGCGTATTCGCGTTCTTCAGCCGCCCGACGGGGTGGTTCCTGACCAAGTTACTGCAATATTATGACATTATACGCAGTTATGCGGTCGAAGATTCATCGTTTTTTAATCGCTATCAAGACTCAAGACCGCTAAGAATGCCTCTTGCGGAACTTCTACGCGCCCGATTTGCTTCATACGCTTTTTGCCTTCTTTTTGCTTATCCAACAGTTTCCGCTTACGGGAAATATCACCGCCGTAGCATTTTGCAATAACGTTTTTACGAATAGCGCTGATGTTATCGCGGGCGATAATTTTTGCCCCGATTGCCGCTTGAATAGCGACATCAAACATCTGGCGCGGAATAAGTTCTTTTAGTTTGGCGCAAAGTTTCCGTCCCCATTCGTAGGCTTTTTCGCGGTGGACAATACTGGAAAGCGCATCAACAGGCTCGCCATTGAGCAATACGTCCAATTTCACCAAGTCGCCCGGACGCACGTCTATCAATTCGTAATCAAACGAAGCGTAACCACGTGTACCAGACTTTAATTTGTCATAAAAATCAAAAATGACTTCGCCAAGCGGCAACTCAAAAAGCAGCTCCACGCGAGTTTCTGTTAAATAATTTGTTGCTAAGTATATGCCACGTCTGTCCATACAGAGCTTCATAATCGCACCGATATAGTCCGTCGGCGTGATAACTTGCGCTTTGATAAATGGCTCAAAAATTTCATCAATGGACGACGCATTTTCAGGCATTTGCGACGGTGATTCTATCCAATCCTCTTCGCCATTGGTTTTGACGAGTTTGTAGCGTACCGTCGGAACAGTTGTAACGATGACCTGCTCAAACTCCCGTTCCAAACGCTCTTGGACGATTTCCATATGGAGAAGTCCCAGAAAGCCGCATCGGAAGCCGAATCCGAGCGCTGCCGAACTTTCGGGTTCAAAGGTAATCGCCGAATCATTGAGCGATAATTTCTGCAATGCCTCGCGCAAATCCTCGAAATCATCACTGTCCGCCGGATAAATCCCGCTAAAAACCATCGGCTTCACTTCTTTGAATCCTGAAATACGCTCACCTCTGTTATCGGGATGGGTTATGGTATCGCCGACGCGGGTGTCGTGCAGATTTTTCACGCTTGCGGTGATATAGCCGACATCGCCCGCCGAAAGCTGTCCCGTCGGCATACGACTCATTTTCATATAGCCGCAATTTTCGACTTCGTAGGTTTTATCGGTCGCGTAGAAGTAGATTTTATCCTTGTCGCGCAGCGTCCCATCCATAATCCGCACGTTCACAACAACTCCGACGTAAGGATCGAAAATCGAATCGTAAATCAGCGCCCGAAGCGGTGCGTTGGGGTCGCCCTTTGGTGCCGGAATACGCTGAACGACTGCTTCCAAAATATCCTGAATTCCAATCCCTGTCTTGCCTGAAGCCAAGACCATATCTTCTTCTTTGCACCCAATTAAGTCCATGACCTGCTGTTTCACAGCTTCTATCGTTGTCGAAGCACTCGGAAGGTCAATTTTATTGATGACCGGAATAATCTCCAACCCCGCTTCAATAGCCAAGTACAGGTTGCTAATCGTTTGTGCTTCCACGCCTTGCGTCGCATCAACAACCAGCAACGCGCCTTCGCAGGCAGCAAGCGAGCGAGAGACCTCGTAGGAAAAATCCACGTGTCCGGGGGTGTCAATCAGATTGAGCGTGTAATCATCGCCAGCGATAGATTTATAGCGCATCTGGATAGCGTGGAGTTTGATGGTAATGCCGCGCTCCTGCTCAAGCGGATTGCTATCAAGCATTTGATTCATGGTCATTTCGCGCTTTTGCAGCGTTCCGGTGTATTCCAGCAAACGGTCTGCAAGCGTGGATTTTCCGTGGTCAATGTGGGCGATAATACAAAAATTGCGGAGGTGCTTCATGGATGAGATTCTACCTGTGGTTTGTGGCTATATGTTCAAAAAAATAGGCGAATATCGTTGGTTGAAACTGCTGATTTCGCTGTACAGTTTTATCCTGTTCTTTGTTGGTCAAACAAGAATACTAAAATACAACTTCCGCAAACGCTGTACAAACCTTTACGCAGCATCAATGCGGCAAATTCGCAAAAATTCTTTGCGTACAACGTCTCGCTCATGATTAGTACGCACATACTGAAGCGCTTTTTGGCGAATATTCATGCGCTTTTCGGGCGAATGAACAAGGTCAACACAAGCGCGAACAAATTCATCATCATCGCGGGCAATCATTAGCTCCTCTCCGCTCGTAATCCTCAAGCCCTCAGCGCCCTGCGGTGTTGTAACGACGGGAGCGCTGTAGGCCATCGCATCCAAAATCTTCGTTTTTATGCCCGTTCCGTAATAGACTGGCGCAATAAACACTTCCGACGAGCGCAAAAGCGGCTCAGGGTCTTCGACAAAGCCCGTCAGCACAACACTTGCGCCGAAATTCCTCACGGCTTTCAATAAGCGTTCCGTTGGGTTCGCACCCAAAATTGTCAAGGTAATGTCAGGAATTTGCCGTTGAATATTTGGGAAAATATTTGCTAAAAAATGCAACAACCCTTCTTCATTCGGCATAAAGTTGAGCAACCCCATAAACACAAGGCTGTGCTGGCGCTCTGGTACCTGCGATGTTTGATGCGGAATTGTCACGGCGGGTAAGAGTGCAGAAATGGTCTGGCATCCGCTGCGTTCACGCAAGGTGCTGACTTCAAGCGGAGAAACGAGAATCGTCGCGTCGGCGTGGCGCGGCAGTACGACTTCCCGCTCCAAAGAGCGCGTAATCTCTATCCGCAGGAGTGTCCGCCGCAAAATATGATTTGACAGCGTTTGCAAAAATAGCGGCACATACTTGGATAAATACCCCAGAAGCGGCGTGTCATCATCGGTTCGGGCTAAATAGTTTTGATATTTTTGCGAGAAAATATCATCCCAATCAAAGACGATATGCGGCTTGCGAAGCCCCCCATTCTGAGAAAACTCCTCCAAATACTGCGCCGTCCGAAAGGTATCGCAATACACCACATCCGGCTTTAAGCGGCGTATTTCCTCACGAATAAACCCTTCATAACGCGGCAAAAAGAACATAGATTCCTGCAATGTCTTTTTCTTGCGCACAAGCGAATACCACGCCATATTCCATGCAGCAAGCGGCAATGCGGGCAAGGGCAGAAAATTCACACTTTTGACAAAAGGAAATTGTTCGCAAATAGCCGTGCGGCGCTCTTCCTGCTCCTGTATTGATGCGGTATCCAGCACAATAAGATGCACCGCACAATCAGCTTTTTCAAAAAAGCCCAAGCGCTGAACAAGAAGTTTTGTGCGTCCGCTCACGGGAGGAAAGGGGTAACGCGCCCAAAGCATGAGAACGGTGGTCATGGATTTTTGGGCGTAAATTGGTTGGCTTTCATGTTTTGTGCGGCAAGCGTAGCGGTTTCAACAATACGTTTCATGCGGGTTTCAGGGCGCTTCGCGTTATGAATCCATTCC
>JAAFHM010000042.1:12525-16417 GCA_013298375.1 Ignavibacteria bacterium
GGTGTGTAGGTCATCAGGGACAACCAAATCTTCGACAGCATCCAGCGAATCCCATTTGCCGTTTGCTTTGGCAATTTCTATGGTTTTGAGTCCGGCGGGCATCATCAAATCATCAGCAATCAAGCGCTCTACGCGGATTTTATTTGGTCTCGACCAGCCGCTTGAGGCTTTGCGCGGCGTAAAAAGCTGCATAAAGCGCTCATCATCAATTTTTTTAGGCACAGAATCTATCCAACCGAAGCAGAGCGCCTCTTCGACGGCTTCTTCATAGCTCACACGCGGTTTGCCGCTTTCTTTTTTGTAGTAAATGAGCCACACGCCTTTTGCCGTTGCGTGATGCTCGGCAAGCCAAGAGCGCCATTCGGTGCGGTCTTGCGCGTAGAATTGTTCGTGGTCTTGAGCAGATTTGGGCATGGTACGGAGTTGGTGGTAGTTTGCAAAACACAAAGTGTAGTCCGTTCAAAAAAACGAACTACACTTGAGATTTTCCGATTGCACGTAACTGGTCAGATTAGGTCTTTCCGTCCTACGCTTTCCTAAGCGTAGAACGGATTTCCCGGAAAACCTTTCAGGCAAAGAATATGTTGCATTATGCCGGGAAACCCGTGCGACGGCAGCGTTTATGCTCTCCTCAGCCGTCGGACGGGGCGACCTGAATCATTACGATTGCACAATTATACGCCACAGAGCGCTATTTTGCAACTGTCTTAATTTCGACCTGCACAAAACGGTTATACAAGCGCCCTTCGGGAAGCGTGTTGTTGTAGAACGAACCCACGCCGCCGCCGGCAATAATCATATCCGGCAGATTGCATTGATTCGCCACATTTTGCGCTTGCTGCTCCGTCAGCGCTTTCGCATTGTCGGTCGAAAGCCGCGCATCCACGTAGCCCGTGATTGCAACCTTTGATCCCGGCTTGACTCCTTTGCGCATAATCGTAATAATTTGGCGTTGCACACTGGCATCACCGCTTGAATACGCGCTTACGCCTTGCATCGTCGAATAAATATGATAAATCTCCGAGCGCGTTGTTTTGGATTTTGCAGCACCCAGCATTTCCACAGGAATTGCCGTAAACGGCGAGCGGGCAGTTTTGCTATTACGGTCGGTTGCTTCGATACGAAGTGCAATTTCTTGCGCACTTTGCGGCAAACTGTCGAGCGGTGCATTGGCAAGATTCCATTCAAACGTTTTTGGATATGTTTCGCCACCGCGCACGCTTTTGAGCGGTGTTTCGTCTTGTGTCACATCCAATTTCCACGCCTGCAAGCCCGCCGGAGCATCAATTTCAAATCGCGCCTTGATGACAGGCGGCGTGACGACTTTTCCACGATAGTCAAACCGCAATTCGTCCATGATTTCCGGTGTATCGGTGGTAATGTCAACACGGCGATTTTCTTCCATTTCGTGTGTATCATCGCGGTTGCTCTGGAAGGTCGTGCGAGAAAGCACCGAAATACGGCTTGCCGTGATGCCCCACGTGGTGACGAGATATTTTTTCACTTCCTCGGCGCGTGAGAGTGCCAGCGTTTTATTATTTTTTTCCATAATCGCATCTGCCATACCCGTTAGCGTCAAACGCGCTTTGGGCTTTGTTGCCATGCGCTGTCCGATGATATTGAGCAGGTGATAATACGTGTCCAAATCACCCAACTGCGCAAGGCTTTCGACCTTAAAACGCGGGCGTTCCGCAGCAGGAATAAGGCGATAACGCTGAGGAATCGAACCAAAATTTTCATCAAAAAAGACCGTACTCAAGATTGGACGCGACTTTGCGGCACTAATTTCTTCAATCCGAATAGTCGGATTTGGCGTTTCCGTGCCATCAGCATTCACCCCAACAACCGATGAGAGCTTGATCGTTGGCGGCTGATTCGTGCGGGGGCGGTCGTTGGTCGCAACGGGGTCGTCCTTCTTGGTTGGAGGTTGTTCCTGCTCTTGAAGGCGCTTGACTTCTGCTTCGTCATAAATAGTTGGATTTGGCGAAATGCGCAGAGAAATTCCGGCACGAAGCGAGTTCATACGCCACGTGCGATTGGGGTCGTTCAGCAAGCTAAAAAGCGCAACAGTAGGCAGTTGGAGAGAATAAAACACCTCCGGCGCAAGCATAATTGTCCCCGTTGGATTGAGCGGGATTTCATAGCTGATGCCGCCTGTGAGCCAGAGTGGAACAGGGCGAAAGGTCGGAATATCCACATTACTTTCATCACGAATATCTGAGGGGTCGCCATTCGGAAGTTTGAACGTATATCTAGGGTCGAGGCTTTGCTCATATTGGCGCAAACGGCGTTGAATAATGTATCCGGCTGTGCCGCCTACATACAGAGACAAATAGCGAAGAGGACGCAACCACAAGAGCAGTTGCCCGTCCAACGACGCAAGTTGCGTTTCGGCGGAATAGCCCACGAGCAGATTAAACGGCATATTATCAATGCTGGCAGGGACGGTTTCTTGCGCCTTAAATGTTGCGCCAAACCGCGAATATCCTGCTCTGAGCGAAACACCAAAAGGTCCGGCAATAGGCAATTCAAACAGACCACCCGCCGAAAAAAGCAACCCATTTGCGCCCGTAATCGTGGTGACGGGAGTATAGTTCACGCCAAACGGCGATGGAACAAGGTCTTTGAAGCCCGGCTGATGCTGATTATAGCTGCCATGCCCGTAAATGCCGTAGCGAATGTAGGGATTGGGTATTTCTGTGGGTGTTGGCGTTGTTTGTGCGCCCGGTTGTGCCGTTTTGATGCTATCTTTGGCAGTCGTTGTCGGCACAGAATTAGGGCGGTCTTGAGCAAATGCCGCGTGGTAGCTTGCGAAGGCAAAGTGGACGGCTGAGAATAATACCGCCCTTAGCCAAAATCGGAATCGAGTACTCATTGCGAAGGTGTTGAAATGAAGAATGTTTGGTAGTCTCATGGTATGGGTAAAGTATGGCATGGTCAGTGTTATCATACTCACTGCCCCAGAATAATCATCTGTCGGCTAATAATTTCCTCCCTGACGCGCACAACAAGTGTGTATGAGCCTGTGGGAAGATGCTTCGTCTTGAGCGGAACAGCATAACTGCCCGCTTCAATCAAGTAAGCCTTTTCTGTGTGCATCGTCACGCCCATGCTGCTAACGAGGCTCACATCAATATCGGCTGCATCCCGCACCGTTACTATTGCCTCAGCTGCATCCAGTACGGGATTCGGCATAACGCTTAGTGCCGTCAAAACGGCAGCACGCGGACGTATCAAACGCCCGTAGGTTTCCAGCGTAATGGCGGTATCGTTCAAAATCCTACGAATATTTGCGCCGCCTGTTGCTGTGCCTTGTCCGGCATCATTCCATGTAAATTCTGCTAAACGAATAGCTGTTGTGACGGTATCCGTCAAAAGCGCCTGCGCCGTAAATTCCGCTAAAACGACATTGCTCGTACGATTCCCACGCGCAACGGGAACATTGCGCAAACGAATACGATTCGGCGTAATCGTGCGCTGTTGGTCGGTGAGATTCGCAGGTTGTGAAACACTCCGTGGAAAAAGAACATTCGCGTTCGCAATCCAAATATCAGCAGTGAAATTTTGCGCCCGACCAGCGTACAACGCCGCATCTAGCCCCAATGAACGCCGCATCACCAGTTGCACCGTGACTGTTTCTCCCACTTCCGGCTTCGGTTTGCCGTTCGCAAACGGTGCGAATTGGAAAGCAATTTCTGTTTCCGCGCATGGCGCTTGAACACTTGCCGGAACGCACACAACGCCGCGCCCTGAAAGCAAACCATAGAGCGTGTCGCCTACTGCGGTGCGAAACCGCACTACGCCTTGATGCAAGACGGTATCAAGCGGCGCAAAGGTTGTAATAAAACTCGCTGGAGAATTTGTTGTAACATTGCTGCGCACAAAAGCCGGA
>JAAFHM010000407.1 GCA_013298375.1 Ignavibacteria bacterium
TTAGCAAAAATCACGAAGCGATATTACCATAAAACCTTGACAGGTATTATCTCCGAGCGCATCATCATCGAAGCAAAGCGCGAGTTGTATCTAACCTCAAAAACCGTCAAAGAAATCGCCTACGAACTGGGCTTCAACGACGAGCATTATTTTAGCCGCTTTTTTAAGACCAATGCTGATGTTTCACCGCAGATGTACCGCGACACCGTTGGTTTTGCGCGGGCAGAGATGTTGTAAGAAAGGGATTCTCGACCCTCCGCAGAATATATCGATCTTTTGGGGTAGTCATTTTGCACGGATAGTCACCTACTCAATATCACCGCATGAGCGCACTCGCAGCGTTGGAGCGCAGAATCATTACGAACAATTACCCACAGTGCCTTTTTGTCCACTCTTTTCAGAACGATACGGCTAGGTTCTGGCACACCATTCTTTGCCCAACGTGCTTTTTGCCGCAAAATTGGCAAGATTTTCGTATATTACCTTCTATCGCCAAGACCGATATACGCTTGTCGGGTACTTGCTTGTACGACAACACGAACTTCTTTTGCACCATTTCTATTTTTTAGTTACGAATGAACGCAGTCGGAGAACTCTTCCGTTCGGCGCGACAACAGCGCAATCTCAGCATTGACGAGGTCTCAAAGCTGACCAAAATCGGTGTGCGCGTCATCGAATCCATCGAACATGGCAATTTTCAGTCTTTACCGCCGACCTATATGCGCTCCTTTGTGCGCACCTATTCGCAATTTTTGAACATCCCCGAACCCGAAATCAATCTTGGCGATAAGCCCGATGCACAGCGCTTCCAACCGCAACATACCGAGCAGGTTTCGCCCTTGTCCATGCCGGAAAATGTTTTCACACCGTCGTATTTTTCCGACCAAAAACGCCGTAATCAGCGCATTTTAACCAGTATTTACGCCGTTGTTGGCTGTTTGCTGGCTGTTGTCGGCTACTTAGTTTGGGCAGCGCCACCCGTAGCGCGAAAAGCTGACGATACCATGCTCACCCGTCCATTGCGGATTATCGTCGAAGCCGTTAAGCCAGCATCTATGCGTGATACAACGGCAATTACCCTTGCTCAACGCTCCGACAGCATGATTTTGGAAGCACGCGCCGTCGAAAATGCGTGGCTCAGTATCGTCATGGACAAAAAACGGACAGATCAGCTCACGATGGAAGCAGGAAAAATCTACCGTTGGTCGGCAGCGCGGAGTTTTTCCTTTTCGCTGGGCAATGCCGGCGGTGTCGCCTTTTCGCTCAATGGCAGAGCAATAGAGCAGTTTGGCGAAAAAGGTGTCGTCGTGCGTGATGTGCGCATTGTGCGCGATGCTCTGCGCGGGACAACTATTAGTTCTTCAAGCAATCCTGCGCTGGCACGTATTCTCGAAGCTCCCACGGGTGGTAGTAGCGCCGCCGCTACGCCTCCTGCAACCAATAGCGCACAGGCAAGCAGCTCCGTGACTTCATCACCAACACCCTCCGTGAATGACGCTTCCACCAAGACAGCGCCAAACATCAGCAATACTGCGCTTGCGACAAGTCCACCGATTGCTTCAGCAAGTACCGTAAAAAGCGATTCCGTGAAACTGCGCCCCCGCATTGTCAGCAATCGCCCTAAGCAACCGACAAAAATCTTGATAGATCCTGTCATAGCGCCGCTTCCGCCGCCGAAACTGCCGACGACTGTCTTTAAGCCAGTAGATAACAAAACCGTCAAAAACAACTAAATTTCATACGCTATCTGTATGGCAACATCTTCCAAAATCCGCTTCAATACGATACAATTCCTTTGTGCCGTTTTCGCCATTATTGGGCTACATTCGCTCGTGGGCTGGCAGTGGGCGCTGATTGTACCACTAGTGTACGCTTATTTCCTGCCTTCGGAATCGTATCAAGAATGTGCATTGCAAATGCTCTGCGCATACTTGGTTCTGTTTGTCGCAAGCTACAGCCTCGCTCCCGAAGAAACCGCACGAATGTTGGAATCTGTTGCCGTTATTATCGCTCGCAATGCTGGACGTGGCTTTGGATGGGCGCTGCCTGTTATTTCGTTACTTTTTGCTGCTCTGATGGGCTTTCTGGCTGGTGTTGTGGGAAGCGGATTGCGCCTTATGTTGCGAAATAGCAACCGATTGGCTACATCTTCCCGTCCTACGCTTTCCTACGCTTTCCTAAGCGTAGAACGGATTTCCCGGAAAAATCTTTCAAAAAAAACACGTTGAATTATTACCGGGAAACCCGTGCGACGGCAGCGTTTATGCTCTCCTCAGCCGTCGGACGGAAGTATCTGACCAATTTCCAAATTCAACACTACCGAAATATCACTTTCTTTTCATTCCCTCACATTATGCTCCAAGAAATTCACCAACTCCGCGCTATTATCGAACAAGACCTCCGAAGCCTCGTCGCAACGCCAAGCAAAGACCATATCGAGCAATTCCGCCTCAAACACCTTGTCCGCAAAGGAACGTTGGCGGAAATGACCGAGCGTTTGCGCGATGTGCCAAAAGAGGAAAAGCCGACAGTCGGTAAGGAATTGAACCTCCTGAAAACACTGGCAGAATCAGAGTTCAAGCGGCTTTCTGAGGAAACAGGCGTACAAGCGGCAAGCGCACCGACACTTGATTTGACGCTGCCCGGACGCAAAATCCGCCATGCTCCCAAACATCCGATTAACCAGACACTTGATGAAATGGTGGCGATTTTTAATCGCATGGGCTTCGCCGTTGCGGAAGGTCCTGAAATTGAGGATGATTTGCACAATTTCGAGGCGCTGAATTTCCCGCCCGACCACCCTGCACGCGATATGCAAGACACGTTTTTTATGGAGTCGCACCACGCAGACGGCTCTAAGCGTGATGACATCTTGCTTCGGACGCATACCTCACCCGTGCAGGTGCGCCTGATGCAATCTCAAAAACCGCCTATTCGCGCCATTATGCCTGGCAGGGTCTATCGCAACGAGGCAATTAGCGCCCGCTCTCTGGCGGAATTCCACCAAATTGAGGGCTTGTACGTTGATAAAAATGTGAGTTTGGCGGAATTAAAAGGAACATTGGTGTCATTTGCGCAGCAATTTTATGGTCCGATGTTGGGCGGAAAAGAGCTTCAATACCGCTTCAGACCGTCGTTTTTCCCCTTCACCGAACCGAGCGCCGAGATGGATATTACGTGTTTCCTTTGCGGCGGGAAGGGCTGCCGCATTTGCAAATACGCCGGATGGCTTGAAATCTTGGGTTGTGGCATGGTTCATCCCAACGTCTTGAAAGCAGGAGGTATCGACCCCGAAGAATATTCGGGCTTTGCATGGGGCATGGGTATTGAGCGCGTAACGCTTTTGCGGTCGGGAATTGACGATATTCGTCTTTTGTATGATAATGATGTTCGGATTTTGGAACAGTTTGCGTAAATTGGTTGCTATATCAACAATGGACATCAAAAAGGTCGTTTTATGGATGAAATCTTGCAACTGAGAGAGTTTATCGAAACGCAGCGTTACCACGACGCGCTTTTGCTGATTGAGGAGATGGAAGATATGGCGGTGTCGGATAAATTCAGTAAAATTAAAAGTTACAGCACCATTCTGCTCCTTCATCTTATCAAGCAGGTTGCTGAAAATCGCACGACCGTTTCATGGGACTTGTCCATCGAAAATTCATCGGAAGAGATTGCAGAGGTGAACAAACGCCCTAAGGCAGGTGGCTTTTATGCGTCTCATGCTGAATTAGTACAAATCTTGGAGCGAACATACAAAAATGCCCTGACTCGCGCTTCTTTAGAGGCGTTCGGCGGTGTATTTTCTGCACAAGAGTTACAGCAAAAATTTGATAAGCAAGCGATTATTGATAAAGCAATGCGATTGATTATTGACCAACAAGCAAAACTCATTTGAGCCAATAATTTGGTGCGGAACTGGCACACAATCCAAAAGGCGGCTCTTGAAGCCTTCGGTGGCTCGTTCACACCAAAAGAACTTCTAACCAAATTTGACCAAGAAGCAGTTGTGGACGAAGCAAAAAAACGTATCTTGGAATCGCAAACACTATCGACCCGTAACTAACCTCCCCCTACTTTCACACACATCATTCAGGACAAACCACTATGGCAGAAGCAGTTATCGTTAGCGCAGCCCGCACCGCCGTCGGACGCGGCAAAAAAGGCAGTCTCGCAAATACTCGCCCCGACGACCTCGCGGCATTGGTTATCAAAGAATCCGTTAAACGCGCCAATATTGACCCAAAACTCGTTGAGGATGTCATTCTTGGTTGTGCTATGCCTGAAGGCGAACAAGGGCTGAATTTTGCTCGTGTTGCGTCGTTATTAGCCGATTTGCCGGATAGCGTTTCGGCAATGACCGTCAATCGCTTTTGCGCAAGCGGTTTGCAGACGATTGCGCTTGGCGCACAGTCTATTATGAGTGGTATGGCGGATTGTGTTGTGGCGGGTGGCGCAGAATCTATGAGCATGGTTCCAATGTCCGGCAATAAACCGTCAATGAATATGAGCGCCGTTGACAAGCGCCCAGGCGTGTATATGAACATGGGCTTGACCGCAGAGCGCGTCGCTGACCAATGGAAAATCTCCCGCGCCGACCAAGACGAATTTGCTGCCGCAAG
>JAAFHM010000118.1 GCA_013298375.1 Ignavibacteria bacterium
AGAGTGACACGGTTCCGTCCGGCGGAAATCAACGACTATTTAACAGAAATGCAAGAAACGCCGATAAGCGAGTTTGCCAGTGTGGAGCAGCTTACCAAGCGTGCAACACTCGCACTGAAGCCACTTTTGGACAAAGCGCATTGGTCGGCGCATATCGGGCAACAAGATATGACGGCTTCGCAGATACAAACACTTGATGCCGTTGTGGAGCAGGCAGAAATTGAAATTAAATATAGCGGCTACATTGAGCGCCAAATGAAGGAAATAAGCATCTTTGCAGCAAATGAAGAAAAACGCATACCCGAAGCGCTGGATTACAGTGCTATCAAATCACTTTCCACCGAAGCACGACAAAAACTCACGCGCATCCGTCCGCACTCGCTGGGACAGGCTTCCCGCATACAAGGCGTGTCGGCGGCAGATATTTCTGTGCTGACACTGTACCTGCGCTAGATGACAACAATTCTTCTTTCCCGCACCGATAGCATCGGCGACGTTGTCTTGACGCTGCCACTCGCCGGATGGCTGAAAGAGCGTCTGCCCGGATGCCGCATTGTATTTTTATGTGCAGCCTACACGCAAGCAATCGTCGAGTCCTCAGCACACGTGGATGAAGTTGTTAATTGGAATACATTGGAAAAACTGCCCGAACATGAGCAGGTACGCTATTTTCAAGCACTGGCGATTGATACGATTATCCATATTTTTCCGCGCCCTGCCATTGCGCGTCTTGCGCAAAAAGCGGGTATCCCAAAGCGCATCGGAACGCGGAATCGGCTCTACCACTGGCTTACGTGCAATCACCTTGTGCCGCTTTCTCGTAAAAACTCCCCGCTTCACGAAGCGGAACTCAATCTTGGACTTGTTCGCCCTATCACGGATTCATCGTCTCCATTGTTGCGTGATATTCCTCGCTATTATGGTTTGACGCAGCTTCCCGACTTACCGGAGCGTCTCGGCGATGTACTTGATTCTGCACGGTTCAACCTCATTATTCATCCTAAATCGCAAGGCAGCGCTCCCGAATGGCAGGAAGAACGCTACAGGCAGCTTTGCCGCTTGCTTCCGGCGGAGCGATTTAACATTATTGTCACAGGAACAAAAGCAGAAGGCGAGAAAATACGCCATTTGCGGCAAGAAATAGTGAAATTCGGTGGTCAAGACCTTACGGGCGCAACCACGCTTGCAGAACTTCTTGCGCTCGTCGCCAATGCCGACGGGCTGCTTGCTTCTAGCACGGGACCACTTCATATCGCATCGGCGCTTGGCAAAAACACCTTGGGGCTGTTCGCACCCATCCGCCCCATGCACCCTGCGCGGTGGAAGCCGATAGGCACAAAAGCAACGGTGCTTTCCCTAGAAAAAAACTGCCGCGCTTGCACAGGCGGGAAGCCGTGTGTGTGTATTGATGCGCTCACGCCGGAAGCAGTTGCAGCAGTGATTCAATCATGGCTTGAACCCCAATAATTTATGCGCCTTCGAGACTTCCGCCATATCGTTATTCTCCAAACCGCCTTTATTGGCGATGTTGCGCTGGTGCTGTATTTAGCGGAAACCGTGCGGCGCTTGCACCCCGAAGCCCGCATCACGCTTGTCACCACGACCGTCGCGGCAACATTTGCGCAATACTGCACCGCGCTCACAAGCGTCGTCGCGTTCGACAAACGCGGTAAACACAGGGGTTTTGGCGGAATAGTACGCTTGGCGGGAGAATTACGAAAAAGCGGTGTTGATTGTGTGCTTGCACCGCATCGGTCGTTTCGGACGGCGCTATTGGCGCGGCTTCTGGGGGCGAAATATTCAGTGGGCTTTGCCAAAAACAGCCTTGCATGGCTCTACAACAAGCGTGTGGAATACCAACCCGTCCACGAAATTGAGCGTAATGCTACGCTTTTGAGCGTATTCGAGGATTGTGTGAATATTCCACAAGTATTGCCAAATATAATCTTACCAATACAAATTAACGAGGCTTCCGCAGCATTACTTGAAAGGTATGGTATTCAAAAAGACTTTGTTGCTTGCGCCCCCGGCTCAGTCTGGGCAACAAAGCGCTGGCGCGAGGAGCATTTCATTCAATTGGCGGAATTATTGCAGCGCGACGGAAAGCGTGTAGTATTACTGGGTGGAAAGGATGATGAAGCATTGTGCCAACGCATAGCTGAAAGAAGTGGTTGCACATCCCTCGCTGGAAAAACTTCGCTGCCGGAAATGCTGGCGGTTCTGAAGAACGCATCGGTGCTGGTGGGAAATGATAGCGCCCCGGCGCATTTGGCGGCGTTGGTGGACTGCCCAACGGTGGCGGTGTTTGGTCCGACGGTGCAGGCGTTTGGCTTTGCACCACGAAGTTCGCGGTCGGCGGTGGTAGAAAACACAGGGCTGGCGTGTCGTCCCTGCTCGCCACACGGCACAAATACCTGTCCTTTGGGAACGCACGAATGTATGTGGAGTATTCAGCCGGAGAGTGTCTTGGAGGCGGCTCGAAACCTTGCGTCAAATCCTTCAACAGACTCAGAGGCGAAGAGCGCATAGAATCTCAGCCAATCTTGCCCACAGGGTCTTCAAAAATGACCTTCCACAGCCCCTATTGCCTACATTTCACGGAGTCTGGTCTGGAAGAATTTTCTCGCCTTTGTCGTTGTATCGGTAAAATCCTTCGCCGCTTTTTTTGCCCCAAAGCCCGGCATCCACATACTCCTTCTGCAAGAGTGCCGGAGCAAAGCGCGGTTCGCGGAAATACTGCTCCCAGACAGACATCGTAACGGCAAAGTTCACATCCACACCGATTAAATCTACCAACTCGAACGGACCCATTTTAAAGCCCACAGAGCGCATCAAACCGTCAATTTGTGGAATTGTTGCTCCGCCTTCCATTGCTATTCGCATGGCTTCGAGGTAGTAATTTCGTGCTACGCGGTTGACGATAAATCCCGGCACGTCTTTGGCTTCTACTGGCGTTTTACCAAGTGTCTCGGCAAAGGTGGTGAGTGCGGAAATCGTCGCGGGTGCAGTTTTCATGCCGCTAATCACCTCAACGAGTTTCATAATATGTGCCGGATTGAAAAAATGCAATCCAGCAAAACGCTCCGGATGGCGCATAGATGCGGCAAGTGCGGTAATGGAGATAGAGGAGGTATTGGAAGCAATAAGCGTTTCCAAAGGCACAATTTCCTCCAAAGCATTGTAAAGGCTGCGTTTGATGTCCGCTTGTTCGATAATTGCTTCAATGACAATACTGCAAGGGCGCAAAGAATCGAGGGTATCGGTGATAAGTAGTTTCTCCAGCGCTTGTTTCTGTGCCTCCGCAGACATAATGCCCTTGCTAACAGCTTTTTCAAGGGTTTCCTGAATAAAGCGCTCTGCTTTTGCCCTTGCTGCCTCGTAAGCATCATACAGAACTACTCTCAAACCCGCTTGTAAACAGGCTTGTGCGATGCTTGCGCCCATCGTTCCTGCGCCACAAATGCCGATAACCATAGTATTTCCTTGAATCGTATCGAAATGGACGGTGATAGAGTGAATTGGGGGCGAGAACGCCCGCAGATTGTATGCTGCTTAGGCGATTTCATCCGAATTAATGCCCAAAGCGCGGAGTTTTTCTGCAAGAGCGTGGGAGCGGGCTTCCGCAGTGTTGGCGCGGGCTTCGGCTTGTTCGGCACGGCGCTTTTCCTGTTCCGCACGGCGCTTTTCCTGCTCTGCGCGACGTTTTTCGCTATCACCACGTTTTTTTTCTGCTAATCGTGCTTCTCTGCCTGTTGGAATGAGATTTCCTTCGGTATCGCACCAGCGAAGCCATGTTTCCTCCATATATTCATACTCACCTTCCCACAAGACCAGCCCCAGTCCTACGTCCGGCATGATATTCCCCTCCATCGGCACAAATGTACCGTGATGATTAACATAGATTTCCAGTTGCGACGGACGATTGTAGTAATTATGCGGATCGTAGATTGCGTAGTAATGCACACCGCAGTTTTCAGCATATTTTTGCATTTTTTCGCCGTATTCATTGCCTTTGAGGTTGGACACAATTTCGATGACGACTTCCGGCGGTTTGCCGAATCGCCAAATAAAATACGAGCGATTTTTCTTGGGGCGAGTGTCTTGAAACGGCTCTACGCCAAGACTGAGCATAGCATCCGGCACAATCGCCGGAACGTCGGGCGAATAAAACAAACCGACATTTGCCAATGCCATAAACTTCCCTTCGTACCTGCTTTGAGGCGGTGTCCAGTTGGCATGGAGCGTCTCGGTTAGGAGGCGCATATTTTTTTCTGACGTAACACTGTCCACAGGCTCTCCATCTTCGATAATAATATTTTCGTAATCAATATCGTCCACCGACTCGTCCAGATAGTCCATGTCGTGGCTCTGCGCTGCGGGCGATGCTTTTTCGGAAATGAGCATAATACATTCTCCTTACAAGCGAATATGCGGTAAATACGGGCTGTCAGGATTGACTTCCATCGTCTGTGAGCGAGGATTCAAGACAACATCCAAATCTTCCATCGGAATAGAACCCAACAGTGTTTCGGTGGTCGGTGCCGAAATTGCAAAACAAACGGTTTGGCGATTTTTGAAACGAAGCCAGACGGGACCAACCACTGGTAAAACATTCGTCGAGCCATCTGCCATTGTACATTCGCGGCGTTCCACTTCTAGTAGGTCGAGTTGTGTTGTTACGTGGTCGGGAATGACCATCAAATATGCGCCGCTATCCGCCAAAGCCCTTACGGTTACTTTGTGGACGGCATCTTTCTGCATTTTTCCCCGCCGAACACTTTCTATATCGTAAGCATTAGCAAGTTCAAGTTCTGCATAAATTTGTCCCATGATGCGGCTCCAGATAATGAAGAATTGTTCGTTACCAGCGCAAATTACGCAATTTAGCCGACAAACTCCAGCACGTGCCGAATCACGTATTCCTGCTCCTCGTCCGTGAGAGCGGGATACATCGGGAGGCTCAAGCAATGGTCGTAATAGCGCTCTGCAACAGGGAAATCACCACGTTCCCAGCCGAACTCACGATAATATGGCTGCAAATGAACAGGGATGTAATGCACTTGCGCGTAAATTTTTTGTTCACGGAGAAAGTTGTAGAGTTCAAGCCGTTTCGGGACTTCAATAACAAATAGATGGTAAGCATGGTGAAATCCCTCTGGCACAGGGCGCACCGTCACAGGCGTTCCGGCAAATGCTTCTTCATAGCGGCGGGCGATTGCTCGTCGGCGCTCTAATCCTTGCGGGGCGCGTTTTACTTGCTCAATCCCCAAGGCAGCTTGCACATCGGTCAGACGGTAATTGTAGCCAAGTTCGTGCATTTCGTAATACCAGCCGCCGTGATTTTCCTGCAAAATAGCGGGGTCACGGGTAATGCCGTGTGTTCGGAGACGGCAAATTTTTTCGTAATAATCTTGCCGATTCGTTGTCACCGCGCCGCCTTCGGCAGTGGCAATATGCTTGACGGGATGGAAGGAGAAAATAGCAAGGTCAGCAAGAGAGCCATCGCCTGCACGACGCTCCACGCCTTGCTTATCAAGGAAGGACGCGCCTGGCGCATGGCAAGCGTCTTCCAAAATCCACAAGCCAAATTCATCTGCCAACTCGCGCCACGCCTGCATATCCACTGGCAAGCCCGCAAAATCAACGGGAATCACGCCTTTGTAATCGCTACGCATAGCTTTGGGCGTGTCCTCTAAAAGCCGACGAACCTTGTGAATATCCAGCAAATACGTGCTTTCGTCAATATCAGAAAAAACCACGTCGCCGCCGCAATAGCGCACACAGTTTGCCGAAGCGGTGAAAGTTATGGGCGTGGTAATGATCTTATCTCCGGGCTTTACGCCAAGCGCAAGGGCGCATAGATGCAAGGCAGCCGCGCCACTCGACATCACCGAAGCATAGTTAGAGCCAATATACGCAGCAAAGGCGGCTTCAAATTCCTGCGGTTTCGGACCTTGTGTTAAATAGTCCGATTGTAAAACCTCAACCACTGCTGCAATATCAGCCTCGGTGATGGTTTGACGACCATAGGAAATGGGTTTGCTGGGGGTAAAACTCATGAGTTTTTTCATTTAGTTTTTTTGCCTTTCTGTTTTGACGACCTCTTCAATCGCTTCTAGCATAATGTCATACCAGTTTGATATTTCAACATCCATGAAAAAGTCTGCAAATTTCTTCATTTCAGCATTGATCAGTTTACGACCAATAGTAGCTCGTTCTTGGTAGATGCGCGGAATTTTTTTGGGTGATGGCTGTGTGGGGCGATGTCGGCACTTATCGCCATCTCTCATCAACCCGTCACAATAATCACATTTTCTGCTTGTTGTGCAAAATTATTTCCGTCCAGGATGCCAGAAGGTTGGGGCAATTCTGCTACAATGGCAATAACCGTCATATCGTCATGCTGTGGCATTCCCTCGGAAAACTCCGATACGCGGCGAACAACCTCGCCAACAACAAAGCGGGCTTCGGGGTTTTTCTGCATCAACACGCCTTGCAAAGGCTCCATGCCAAATTCTTCCTGCGCGGCATTCATGGCTTCATTCACACCATCGGTGAAAAGCAGACAAATGTCTTTGTGCGTCATCGGGACACGAATTTCTTCCATAAATTGCCGGAATTTTACCGGCTCTGCCAAGGCGACACCAATTCCTTTGGGCTGCAAAAAGTGAATTTTGCCATTGTGCGACAGCGCAATCGGCGTGTGTCCGGCGCGGGCGATAATCAACTCGCAGTTTTCTTCGTCAATGGCGACGGCAGTCATGGCAATATACGATCCCCGCTCAATATTGCCTTTGAGAGCAGTATTGATGCGGCAGAGAACGTCACGCGGCGAATCACTTTCCCCAGCCACAGCCAAGACCACGCCTTTGAGTTCTGCCATGTAGAACGCTGCGGAAATACCTTTCCCGGAAACATCCCCGATGATAACACAATTCATCCCATTTTTCAATTTCACATAATCGTAGTAATCACCGCCAACTTCCAGTGCTGGCGAACTGTACGCTGCAATATCAAAATTTGCTAATGCCGGTTGCTGTTTAGGCAAGAGTTTATGCTGCATCTCGCGGGCAAGCATCATCTCGCGTTTGAAGCGCTCTTGTTCGAGAGAATTTTCAAATAACCGAACGTTTTCAATCGCAATACTGATGTTGTTCGCAAAGGCAGAAAGCAGAGAAATATCTTCGGTCTCGAAAAGAAATTTATCGCGGTGTGCCGCAAAAAGCGTTCCGATGCGGCGACTGTCGAGTGTGAGCGGTACGGCAATCAAGGACTGCGCAAAATCTCTTGCATAGGGATAAATCGGCGCAAAAGCGACTTCTTCATCTAATGCCTCGAAGTGCATCGCCTGTGAGCCTTGTTGCGACAGCAACGACCGCAAAATACCGTCTTTGTATAAAATCTGAAGCTCCTGCTCGGAGATTTTCAATTGAGAAGCAATTTTCATGGTTTTCGTCTCGCCGTCCTCCAATTCCACCCATGACGAGGTAGCACCGCAGACATCGCGTATCATCGTGGTGACAATCCCCAGAAGCCTTTCCAAATCATACACCTGCGAAATAGTCCGGCTCAGATACGCCAGTGAGCGCACTTCATTGATTTTTCGGTCAACAACTGCCGCCGTTGGTAATGCCAAGCCGAGCGAAAAGGTAATACGAAGGAAAAAAATTGCCGACAAGACGGAGGAAAAAAGCGCGAGATTATGCGCACCCGGAAGCAAGTTGTCCATAAAAAGGACGAATTGAGCATTGCTTTCCTGACGGACGCTGAAGGTGATGCTTGCCGCCAGCGCAATCGCCGCAATGCCAAACGCCTTCCATTTTTGGTCACGGCTAAAAGAGGAAATCCACGAGATGCGCGACGACGAGACCAAAAGCAGCATCCCTAATACTGCCAGACCAATGACCGATGCAACGGTCGAATCAATCTTGGTTATCACCGAAAAAACCTGCATGACAACCAGTAAAATGCCAATAACAAGGGCAATAATGCGGAATTGTGCCGTAAATGTTGTGCGGCGAATTTGAATCAGCACATCCAGCCATTGCAACTGCCTGACGATAACTGCCACAAAGACCAATGCCGAAATCGCAATGTAAAACCGAACCAGCAAATCATCACTTGTCCCAACCCTGTCGCCCACCAAAAGCGATACGGCAATCATCGCAATCGTCGAAACGATGATAAACATACCGCCTTGCCGAAGTTCGGTAAAGGGTTTGGCAACCGATACAATTTGTGGGTCATCGGTTTCGCGGCGAATCGGGAATGTTGTGGCAAAAAGCCCACCAAAAAGCGCTGCAATGGTGATTTTGAGAAGTGCCGTGAAGCCCAACGAAACGTTATGCAGGAGCGAACCTTGCTCCGCCAAAAACGCCGTATCCACAAACGCCATCAGCGCAGCAAATAATGCTGTTGCTGCAACAGCCCCCCAATTTTTGTGGGGACTGATTTTGCTAAAAAGACGTTGTAACGTATGCTTCATCGTGGTTTGCTGGATTAAAAGTGTTCGCTATTGAACACTTCTACGGAGGCTTTTGTGGAAAGTTTCTTCTGAGGGCAGCGAGACACTCACGAAAATAATGAATGTCTCGCTTCTTCATTGTCGCCATATTTGGGAAAAATATGACACGTAATCTTAGTTGATTGGCAGAAATACCGACTGCGCTACCATCGTAATTTGCTTTTGGTCGCCTTTGATTTTTTCTATTTCTGCTTTGCTTTTACCTGCATCCTCAGCATAATGGCGGGCATCGGCTTCTTTTGTCACTTCTTCTGTGACCAATCCTTCAGCAATAATAGTTTTTCCGGCAATATCTTTCGGAACAAAAAAGCCATAATCTTTGAACGTAATGCGTACCGACACGCCGCCATCGGTCAGCATCATCCAGCAACCTTTTTTCTGGCATACTTCCGAAACTTTCGCGCTCACACGGACAAGTTTTTCTTTCGATGGCGATTTTACCGCTTCTGCCAGTGCAATCGGTGGAGTGCTGGATTGAACAGAATCGCCAAACGCCTTGTATGTCGGCACTTTTGCGGCTTGTTGTTGTGATGTTTCTTGGGGCTTATTTTCGCTTTGCTGTTTTGCGCAGCCAAAGGCAAGGAAAACGGTCAATGCCCCTGCGAGAAAGGTACGATTCTTCATGGTTTCAAACAATCAAAAAAGGTAAAAAATGGATTTATGCCGCATTAGGCGGTGTTTTTTCTTTCGGAATTTGCTTGCGAGTTAACCGCGCAATGACGATGCTAATTTCGTACAGTACATACAGTGGGCAAGCAAAAATAAGTTGGTTAATTGGGTCGGGGCTTGGCGTGAGAATGGCGGCAATCAGCAAAATAACAATCACCGCATGGCGACGGTATTTGCGCATCATTTGTGCCGAAACAATACCGATAGACGACAGAACGAATGTAATCATCGGCAATTCAAATATCAGACCTGCGCCCAAAATGGTCATCATAATAAAGCTAAAGTATTCGCCAATATCAATGATATTTTTAATATTGACCGAGCCGAAACTCACGGTAAACTGAAGCATTCCGGGAATCATCACAAAATAGGCAAACGAAACGCCCAGCATAAAACAAATGGTCGTGAGCGCCGTGATGCGCCCTGCCCATCGCCGCTCATGCTCATATAATCCTGGTTCGATGAACTTCCAGAGTTGATACATGATGAGTGGAAATGCCACAACAAAACCGCTTACCAAAACAACTTTGACATACAAGAACTGTTGACCAAAGGGGCGAAGATTCTGTAATTCTAATTTTGCGAGAATTGCCGGTCTGAGAAGAATGAGATTCATAATATCATTCACGAAATATCCTGTCCCGATACAGCCCACCAATATCGCTAACACGGCTTTGAATAAGCGACCGCGCAACTCTTCAAGATGCTGAAAAAAACCTTGTTCTTTATCGTTGGGATTGTGTTCTAATCCGGCTTTGTTATCGCTCATAACAGACTTGAGGGAAAGATTATCGTTGAAGAATGTCGCCAATAGCAATGCTCTGAGGGAACATTGCTCGTACTGCCGCATCGTGCGTGATAGTGAGAATAGCGGTGTTGTCCGTTGTTGCCAAATCCCGCATGGTATCAATTACTTCGCCAGCATTTCGCGCATCAACACTTGCCGTGGGTTCATCTGCCAAGATTAACGCGGGCTTATTGATAAGCGCCCGTGCCACAGAAACACGCTGCTGTTCGCCGACGGAAAGTTCGCGGGGACGGCGGTGCAACTTGTGTTCCAATCCCAAGCGCTCAAGCAGCATGATTCCACGCTCTTGTGCTTGTTGGCGGGTGATATTGTCCTTTGCGGCAAACATGGTGGCTGTAAGGACATTTTCCAATGCCGTTAAGCCTTGGAGCAAATTAAATATTTGATAGACAAAGCCAATATTTGCCGAGCGGAAACGGTCGCGTTTGGCTTCGGAAAGTTTGGTGATGTCGGTGCTGCGAAGTGTGATTGAACCTTCGTCTGGCGCAACGATACCCGCTATCAAATTCAGCAACGTTGTTTTGCCGGAGCCGCTTTCGCCCCATATCACGAGTTCCGCCCCTTGCTCCAGCGTGAAGGAAGGAATGCGTAGTCGAAACGCACGACGTTCTTCCAAGTCCGTGCCTAAGCGCTTGACGACATTTTCAAGGTGTAAAAGGCTCATAAATGCTTTCTTGGGAAACGCGGGTAATGCGCAACGCCGCACCATCGGGGAAATACGGCAGTCGTGAACTTACAGGATTGATTGCTGCAAAATACGGTAAAAAATCGAACAGACAAGAGTGCTTGCACATTCCAAAGGCAAAATTCCTTTCGAGATGGTACAACGGCACTCTTGTCTGTCAAAACGCTCCGTCGATAAAATGTTGTTACAAATAGACTTGTGCTTGCATTACAAACTCTGTTCGTGTTTCTTTGAAATTACGTTGCAAGTCATAAATCGGGCGACCACGATAGTGGAAATTGAGTCGGGCATGATGCCCTTCCAAGAGCCAATTTACGCCCGCTTCGGGCAAAATATAGGGCTGATTCAGCGCCTCGAAATTGCCATAGGTAGCTGCTAGGTATGGCTGTACGCGGGTATTGCTAAAAATACCTTCTGGCAAGAGTTTGGCGCGCCCCGGGAAGACATAGCCGATTTCTGCATAACCACCATGCCCCGTTCCGACAAGCGGATAAGCATTACCCGCTCCATTAAAAGCATTGGGCGATTCAGGAGTGGGGCGGGTGCTGGTCACGGGATTCATAATGCCAATATTGCGGACGTAATTTTGCCCCATGGCATAGTTGTAATAGACGGCATATATCGTGAGTGCGTCGGGGTCTTTACCGCTTTGCAAGGGCAGATC
>JAAFHM010000053.1 GCA_013298375.1 Ignavibacteria bacterium
AAACCGACATTATTAGCGCTGCCCGAAGAGAAGATGTGCGCGTTTACATCGTTACACTCGGCTTGCGTGCGCCTTTGTTGTTGCAAAATGTAGCACGAGCAACGGGCGGATTTGTCTTGGAAAATGTACTGACTCCTGAACAGGCGCGGAACGCTTTTTATACGATTTTGATTGCCGCGCAAGACACGCCGCCCTGCGATATTGTTTGGCAAAGTGAGCCTCCCGTAAGCGATTGCGGGACAATCGGGGCATTTTTTCGCTCTGTTGCCATGACGGTCAATGGTCTCCCCTTTGGGCTGCCGCAAACGACCACCGTTGACGCAAGTTCTGGCTACACGCTGCCCGCTCCGCCACAAGCACAACTTCTCGTTAATCCGCCAAGCGTGGGATTTAATTTAACACAAGCGCAAATCGGTGTTCGTCAAACCCGCACCGTTACCGTCACGGCGCGAAATGCGGACTATCGGATTTTTAATATTGTTTCCAGCGATACGACTTTCAAAGTCACGCCCACGCAATTTGCCCTTGCTAATGGCACAAGTCAAACCCTTACCGTGAGTTTCACCGCCAGCACGTCGGGCTACGTTGTTTCAAATTTTACTATCGTCGCTGACACGTGTTCCAATGGGTTTTATGCTGTTGCCCGAACAACAGTCCCGCCTGTGCGACCAACGCTTGTATTGACGTTTCCTAACGGCGGACAACGCTTTTTGGCAGGAACCGATAGCATCATTACATGGCGAGGAATTGCCCCCGATGACAGTGTTCGTCTTGAGTACAGCATTGATAGCGGTAGAACATGGAATTTAATTGTAGAGCGTGCCGGTGGACTGCGTTACAACTGGCGCGGAATACCGAATACTCCCAGCGAGCGTTGTTTGATGCGTGTTACGCAACTGGTGACTTCGCCCGATCCCGACACGATTATTAGCGTAACAAATATGGCGGCGCTTGCCCGATTCACCTCCTCTGGGGAGCGTGTGGCGGCGGGCGTTGACGGACAAGTAACCTTTTGGGATTCGTTTAATCGAGCATTCTACGGCGGGCAGGTGCGACACCGCAGTTCAATTCGTAGCATGGACACATCGCCAGACGGAATGAGGCTTGCGACGGCAGATGATAGCGGAACAATCGTGATTTGGGACACACAAGGAGCGCGATTATCGTCGGCGATTGTCGGAAGCGTCGGCAGTGCTGTCCGCTACAGCCCTGACGGACGCTTGCTTGCAACGGCGGGCGGGACAGACCCGAACAGCCCCAATGCAGCACTATTGCAATTCTACAATGCCGAAACAACGCAACTTGTCCGCGAAGTCCGCTACTCTGCCGGACTCGGGCGACCACGCGAACTCTTTTTCCACCCGGATGGTACTGTTATCGGCATGGTACGTGGCGACGGGGCGGTGATGTTTTGGAATGTACAAACGGGTGCTGTTGTACCAGCCCCGATCGGCTCGTCCCGTGAAAACAACGGTGCGACCTTCAGCCCCGATGGAAAAGAATTGGTCTTGGCAAAGCGTACTGGTGTTGAGCGGTGGGATTGGCAACGCGGCTTGTTGCTGCGCCGTTTTGCGACGGGGGTAAACATTGTCAGCGTGCGCTTCAGCCCGAATGGGCGACGCATTATCACCTCTGCGCTCACCAATGGAGTGAGTATTTGGGATGCTGGCGGCGTGAATGCTCTAGTGCGCACCCTACGCATTCCGGGCGAAGAATCGACGTTTGCCGAATATCATCCCGATTCGCGCCGTTTTCTGACGGTGGGTAATCAAATTGCCCGTGTTTATGCGCTTGCCGAACCGATTGCATTACAGCGAGATGTGTCCGATAGTCTTTGGGCGATTGTTGCGCCCGATGCTGTTGGGCAGAATGTGGATATGCGCACATCACTTGTCGGTGTGCCGAAAGATTCGGTTATTCAAGCATTTATCCGTAATACGGGGACGTATCCGGTACGGGTGGATTCCATCTATTTCACGGGCGCAAATCCTGAAGATTTCGAGTTGGTTTCTGGTATTCCGGCGCTTTTGCCCGTCGGTGCATCGCTGAATGTGGAATTTCGCTTCCGTCCTAGTGTTGCTGGGGAGCGTACCGCTTCTCTCAACATTGTTTTGCAGCACACAACGCTTCAATACACGATTCGCGGCGTTGGGCTTACACCAACATTGCAAATTGTGGGGACGTTTATTGACTTTGGGAATGTTTTGGTGGGATCGCGGC
This sequence comes from Ignavibacteria bacterium, assembly GCA_013298375.1. GTDB lineage: Bacteria > Bacteroidota > Ignavibacteria > Kapaibacteriales > UBA4661 > PH2015. Next base: position 2,221 of record JAAFHM010000053.1, read on the forward strand.
GTGATACGGTTGTTACGGCGGTACTGCGTAATTCGGGCATGACACCTATCGGCGTAACGGCAACTCAACTCGGTGGACCTGACAACGTGCAGTTTTCTATCCTTTCGGGAACGCCAATGTTTACACTTGCGCCCGGAGAAGCCCGCCAAATCACGCTTCGTTTTGCACCAGGACAAGTCGGTCGGGCAAATGGTTCGATTATTTTTAACTACGGCAATGGCTTAACAGCGACAATACGGTTACTGGGTAATGGCGTATTGGTGCTTCCAACGCCGCCTTGTACCGTGCGCTTGAACGATACATCGGGTCGCCCGAATGACAGAATTTGCCTCTCACTGCTGCAATCATGCTCTGGTCAGCCCGAATTTTCTACCAGTGTAACCGTGTTGGTGAGTTTTAATGCGTCGTTGCTGCTCCCGCAAGCTCCTACGCCGCTTGGGGTGGTAGCAAATGGCATTCGTTACGTTCCCATCACGCTAAATTTACGCCCTGTCTCCGCAACAGCCTCCACGCGGCAGTTGGATGTGAGCCCGTTGGAAAATATGTGTTTTGGTGTGATGTTGGGGAATACGACTTCGACACGGATAAACGTTGAGGTGATTAGCCCTCCGGGCGCGTATTTGAACACGTCGAGTGCAAATTTCCGCCTCATTACATCTATTGCGGGCGGAACGCATCTCTTTTTCTCTTCGACCGCCACACTGCGTATTCTCACAACACAGCCCAATCCGGCAAGCGACCAAATCACTGTCCGCTATAACGCACCCACGGCCGCCGCACTAACACTCACGTTACTGGATGTTTTCGGACGCACAGCAAAAACACAAATGCTTACCCCACGCGCTATTGGGCAGAATGAGGTGGTGCTGCCCGTGAGTGATGTAGCGCCCGGTGTCTATTTTGTGCGGTTGAGTTCAGGGCGAGAAACGGCTACGCAGCGCGTTTTGATAGCGCGGTAAACTTGGTCTGTAACAATCTTCGACAAACTCGGCTTGGGAATGTCGTGTATCCTCGTACTGAGTTTGTCAAGGCATTGAGTTGTTTGTATTTGTAACCTTATATATCTCTCTCTTGTTGGGAAAACTTGACGGTATGAGGCAATATATCAAAATATGGCTTGTGATACTCTTCATGCTGCTGTCGGGCGCAAGAATACTTGCCCAGCAGGGCTTGTTTGAATCGCTCTATATCCTCAAGATGACAGCAATGGTGCGCTATCCAGCCGAGCGCTCATCGGGCGACTATATCATCGGCGTTGTGGGCAGCCCCGATATTGCCGCACAGCTTGACCGCTCGCTCACAGGCAAAAAAGTCGGCGAACAGACCATCAAAGTCCGGCTTTTTGACGAGATTTCCGGTCTCGCTTCCTGCCATATCATTTTTCTTCCCGACCAATACAGCAAAAAACTTCAACGTGTTCTTGAGGCAGTACGCGGCAAGTCCGTTCTTATCATCACTAAAGGGGCAGGTATGGCAAAGGAAGGCAGCCATATTAGTATTTTAGCCACCGGAGAAAAGAAGTTTGAAGTCAACAAAAAAGCTGCCGAAGCCGTTGGATTGCGCTTGCAGGACGATCTGCTCCGCCTGGCAACGATTGTCGAAGGAGGTACACAATGATACGCTATCATCACCCTGCAAGCCGCATCTACATTGCTGTTTTGGCATTGGTACTCATACTCTCACTGATAATAACAGGCGAAATTTTTGCGCAAGATTCCTCTATGGGCAAACAAGAACGCACCTTGTCGGCAAAACCGACTCGCAAGCAAATTCTCGCCATGAAGTTCGAGGAATTAAGCGCCTTGTCGCTGGAAGAAATCACGGAACTCTCCCGTATTGTCGGGGTTACGTCGGTGGACGAATTGCTGAAATTGCTGGTAAATACCGCCTCGAAGTCCGATGAAACCTTGAACGACGCACCCGGAATAGTCTCTGTTATCACGGCGAAAGAAATCGCGCTTTTTGGCGCTCGGACGCTTACCGACGTTCTCAATTATGTTGTTTCCGTCCAACTCTACGCTTCACCGCTTTTTCAGAATAATTTCACCATGCGCGGTGATTTATTCCGCTCTCTTTCGAGTAAACACGTTCTTATCCTCATCAATGGTCGCCCAATGAGAGAATCGCTCTTTGGAGGCATCTACGCACAAGTTCTGAACGGCTTTCCGCTTGCTTCTATTGAACGGATTGAGGTTCTGCGAGGTCCCGGCTCGGTCTTGTACGGTTCAAATGCGTTCACCGGAACGGTTAATATTATCACCAAAACATCGAATGAAGCAAGTGTTTCTGCGCGTGGCGGAACATTCGGTGCTGTCACGGCTTCCGCCGAAGCAGGCGCATCGTTCAAAACACCACTTGGCGACGCACGATTTGATGCGGGCTTGCAGTATAATGATCTTCCAAACTGGACGCTGCCTTTCCGTTTACCGCCGCAGATGGGCAGACCGCCACAAGAAATTTCCTATAATGCCTTTCAACGCTCTCTTAGCGCGATGGCTTCTGCCTCCTTGGGTGGATTGAAAGCGCAACTGTTTGTCACCGACTACCGTGCAAGTACCTTTGGACCGGCAATTACGCGCCCGCCCTCTGTCTTAACAAATTTCACCCTCAATGCTGACCTTAGCTATACCCATATCTTCTCGGATGCTTTGCAAGCTACGCTCAGTGGTACGCTTAATCGTTATGAAACAAAACACGTTGAACGGCTTTTTTCCAATGACGGACTGCTCGAATTAACCCTGAATTATAAACCCACCAATACACTCAATATCCTGATTGGTGGCTTGCTGCATAGCCGTTATGGAGTACAAACATTTGCTTCCAATGCTTCCGTTATTGTGCCGGAATATAGTCAATTATGGTGGAGCGCTTACGCCGAGGTGCATTGGCAACCCATTGAAAATTTGAAATTTACGGCTGGCGCACAGTTAAACAAAGCGGTGAATATTGATGCCGATATTTCGCCTCGTCTTGCTGTCATTTGGAATATTACCTCAGAATTTGGCGTAAAAGCCTTCTACGGTCAAGCATTTCGGGCAGCCGTTGGATTTGAGAATTTTTCGATTAACCAAAATGGTCTTGGCAATCCACGTCTCCGCCCCGAAACGAACGAGTCTCTGGATGCAGAAGTGTTCTGGGAACAAGAGAACGTGCGCCTTGCCGCCGTGTATTTTCACTCATGGCAAAATAACCTCATTGCTCCTCGCAATGTCGCTCCACCCGGACAGCCCGCACGAACTGAAATGCAGAATTTTGGTTCATTCCAACTGGAAGGCGCGGAATTAGAGGCAAAATACGCACCAACCAACGAATTGTATATCTTGGGTTCGGTGTCATATCAAACAAATACCGATGGACCAACGCTGCGCGATGTGACGATGATGCCAAATTGGATGGTCAAAGTCGGCATTGGCTATGACACAAAAAATGGCATTGCCGCAAGTATTTTCAATACGTTCAACAGCAAGCCCAATATTTTACCAACGCCAAACGGTACGCCGCCGATACCACAGATTAACCCTACTATTGATGGCTACAACCTTCTGAGCGCCAATGTGAATATTGATATTACCGACTTGTTCGATATTGTCGGATTGCCGCATATTATCATCAATCTTCGAGGTGAAGATATTCTTTCGGCAGGTGCAATCTGGATGCCGGACATTACTCGTCGTATCAATAGCATACCGCTTTTCCCCGGACGCGGCTTCTATGGCGGGGTTTCGGTGAGGTTTTAAGGGCGAGCATCTAAGCAAGAGTAGATACAGGACCTGTGAAGGCGCATCAATACTTATTCCAATTGTCATCGGATATTGCAATACTATTTCTTCTTTTCACCCAATACTCCACATAATGCAACGTTTTCTTCTTCAATTATCGGCTATTGTTGCCTTGTCGGTCAATTTTGCTACGCTCCAAAGCCACGCACAGCCTGTGCGCGACCTTACCGCCGAGCAGCTTTTCACACGAAACTGCGAAGGACCTGTTGTGGACGGGCGTGGGCGCTTGTTTGTGGTGAATTTCGAGCGTGATGGCACGATTGGCTTGGTAAAAACAGAGCGATTGAAAGAAGGCACAAAGGCTGAAGTGGAGCGCTTTGCAACGCTTCCATCGGGAAGTATCGGGAACAGTTTGCGCATGGGAAAGCGTGGTGAAATCTATATTGCCGACTATAAAGCGCATAATATCTTGCTTCTGGATACGACAACGAAGACTGTCCACGAATACGTCCATTCCGAGCGGTTTAATCAGCCAAACGACCTCTGCATCACATCTCAAGGGGTTCTTTTCGCCTCCGACCCGAATTGGAAGGACTCGACGGGGAAACTGTGGCGTATTGACCCCACTGGCGATGGGTTGACGGGAAGAGCTATATTGATTGACAGCGCGATGGGAACAACTAACGGAATCACGTGCAGCCCCGATGAAACCACGCTCTACGTCAATGAAAGCCTCCAACGTCGCATTTGGGCATATCGTCTGGATAAAGCGGGGAATATTGCGCAGAAGCGCTTGTTTGCTTCGTTTACAGACTTTGGCTTGGATGGAATGAAATGCGACAACGCGGGAAATCTCTATGTTACGCGCTATGGTAAGGGCGTAATTGCCGTATTTTCGCCGAAAGGGACGCTGATACGAGAAATTCCACTCAAAGGCAAAGATTGTAGCAATCTCACCTTCGGCGGAAAAGACGGCAAAACGGTCTATGTCACAATGCAAGACCGCAAATGTGTGGAAACATTTCGGGTCGACATTGGCGGAAAGCAATAAAGCCGTATTTTTCACCATCGAACATCACCGCGAATTTTTCTCATTATTTCATCACCAACGACTATGGAATACACCGATACCACAGCGATTCAGCCGCAGACAGCTTCAAAACCAGCCCGAACGGATATTGCCTCGTCGCTTGAAACCATTTTGCGCCCCGATCAAGTGCTGACGCGCCCCATAGAGCGCATCGCCTACGCCCACGACGCAAGCTGTTACCGACTTGTGCCGGAGGCAATTGTGCGCCCAGAATCGCTCGACGATGTGCGCCGCCTCATGGCATGGAGCAATAAACAACGCATACCGCTTACATTTCGTGCTGCCGGAACAAGCCTTTCGGGGCAAGCCGTGACGAGTGGCGTGATTGTGGACATCACACGCGGGGCGTGGGACGCGATTGCGATTGGGGGAAATGGCGCAGTGGTGCGGGTTGGTCCCGGTATGGTTGGCTCAAAAGTCAATGATTATTTGCGGAAATATGGGAGGAAAATTGGTCCCGACCCCGCATCAATGGCGGCGTGTATGATTGGTGGTATTGTTGCCAATAACGCCAGTGGAATGTGCTGCGGCGTTACCCAAAACACCTACCACACGCTTGAATCCTTGACGTTTATGCTTCCAAACGGCGTGGTGATTGATTCGGCTGCCGACGATGCAAACGACATTTTGCAACGCACCTCGCCGGAAATAGCCGACGGGCTTTTGGCACTGAAAGCTGAAATCGAAGCAAATACGACGCTTGTCGAGAAAATTCGCCGAAAATACAAAATTAAAAACACCGTTGGTTACGGCATCAATGCGTTCTTGGACTACGACACGCCCGTCGAGATTTTACGCCATTTGATGGTCGGCTCGGAAGGCACACTGGGCTTTATTGCTGAGGCAGGATTCCACACCGTGCCGGATTTGCCGATGAAATCAACGGCACTGCTCTTTTTCGGAACAGTTGCCGAAGCCTGTGGCGCGATTGTCGCCCTGCGTGATTCCGGCGCAGCAGCACTCGAACTTATGGACTACGCCTCGCTTGCCGCCATGCGCGACCAGTACGGCGCTCCGAAAGACATTATTGATGCACTCACTCCCACAGCCGCGTGTTTGCTGGTAGAATACCAAGCCGTCACCAAAGAGGCTCTCCAAACCCTGCGCGAGGCGGGCGAAGCGCTTCTGCCCGCATTGCCACTCGTTGCCACGCAACCCTTTACCGAAGACCCCAAGCAACAAGCCATTTTCTGGAAACTGCGCAAAGGCGTGATTCCTGTGGTTAGCGCCAAACGCCGCCCCGGAACGACGGTTATCAACGAGGATATTGCTTTTCCGATTGAACACCTTGCCGATGGCGTAATTGCGCTGCAAGAGTTGTTTGTCAAGCATGGTTATCCCGACGGCGTGGTTTTTGGTCATGCGAAAGATGGAAATTTGCATTTTACGTTGGCGCAATCCTTCGACACGGAAGCAGACGTAGCACAGTTTGGCGGGCTGATGGACGATATTGCGGAGTTGGTTGTGGGGCGCTTCGACGGCTCGCTCAAAGCGGAACACGGTACGGGACGGAATATGGCTCCATACGTTGAAATGGAGTGGGGTGCTGAGGCATACGCAATTATGCGGCGTTTGAAGGCGCTCATTGACCCGAACAATATTCTGAATCCGGGTGTGATTTTGAATGACAATCCAAAGGCTCACGTGGAGAATTTGAAGCCGATTCCGGTGGTCGAAAAAGAGGTCGATAGCTGCATTGAGTGTGGTTGGTGTGAGAATAAATGCCCCTCGCAAGGACTGACGCTGACTCCGCGCCAGAGAATTGTCGTGCGGCGCGAAATTACCCGCGTGAACAATGCCGCGAAAGCTGGTAAAACCTTGCCCGATGTGCCATTCAGCTCGTGGCAATTAGAGCGAGATTACGATTACTACGGCTTGGAAACCTGCGCCACCGATGGAATGTGCGCCACGATTTGCCCTGTGCATATCAATACCGGCGACCTAGTAAAAGTGCTTCGCAACAAGCAGCACTCGGACTTCGCACAAGACAATGCTCGCACGATTTCACGCCATTTTCACGCAGCCGAAACGATTGCCAAAGCGGGCGTGAAAGCGGGGCGTTTTCTGGAAAGCGTCGGTGCGGCGGGTGTGCTGGATTTTATGAGCGATGTTGCCGGGAAAGTGCTTGACACGCGGCTTCCGGGCTGGAACGACAATATTGGCACACCGATTCGTTTGCCGCACACATCCTCCAAGAATGCTGATGCCATCTACTTTCCGGCGTGTGTGACGCGCATGATGGGCGGTGGCGAAAGCGAAAAGAGTTTGAATCAAGTGGAAATGCTGCTCCGTGTGGCAGAGCGGGCGGGAGTGGCGTTATGGATTCCCGAAAAAAGCACGAGTTATTGCTGCGGAACGCCATTTTCCTCGAAGGGCTTTACCGAAGCATACCGCGACATGATGGAGCGCACGGTAAATGAGTTTTGGGAGTGGTCGGACGGCGGACGCTTGCCGATATTGACCGATGCGAGTTCCTGCACTTACACGTTCCGCAATGCCGGAAAAGATCTCACGGGACAAGCATTGGAGCGGTTTACGCAGTTGACAATTTTGGATTCGATAGAATATGTTCACGATACCTTATTGCCGAAATTGCTGGAACGTGGCTCTCTGACTCGCTTGAGAGAGTCTGCCTTGCTTCATCCTGTCTGCTCGGTCATCAAATTAGGCTTTGCCGACAAACTTCAATCTGTCGCCGAAGCCTGTGCGGACGAGGCTTTCACGCCAATCAACGTTGGCTGCTGCGCTTTTGCGGGCGACAGGGGAATGATAGCACCGGAACTCACCGCCAATGCAACGCTCTTGGAAGCCCGTGAAGCCCGTGAACGCCAGTACGACGGCTATTATTCCAGCAATCCGACGTGTCAAATCGGCATGACAACAGCAGTTGGCAAAGAATATCAGTCCTTTATTGCTCTTGTTGAGCGAGCGAGTCGGGTATAGTTTTTGAGGTAATTCATTATTTGCAACATCAACAGTCGAACTATCAATGGTTGATATGTCAACTTTCTGAATTAAAAATGAAAATTTTTTCATTCGCGCTTTTTTCCTCGTGTGCGTGCGGTTGATTTTGTAGATTTGTACCTGAAAAATAACTCAATTTTTTGTCAAACATTTTTTTCAATGGAGCGTTTTCCATGGCAAGTTTTAGCGGCAATATCTTCACCGACCTTCTGAATATGCAAATGGAAGTCGTCAAAAAAGCGGCGGATGCAGCAGGCGAGGTTCTACCAGCAAACATCACCGGCAATCTCAGCACCATGCTTGGCGATTTGGCAGGCACAGTGGCGACAACTCTGAGCAACACGGGTAGTTCTTTCACGGGATTTTCTAATATTGGCGGCATGGGCGACGATGCAAAACAAGCATCGGCATTCCCATTCAACATGATTCCAAATCTCGGCACACTCTCCAGTATGCCCGCTTTTATGGGCAATATCACGTCGCTCTACGACACATGGAAAAGCCTGTACAGCTCATGGATGGGTGCAATGGGTCGTGTTCCGGCGGCAATGTCGGATATGGTCAATAACGGCAGCGTTGTTGTTGGTGCAGTCAATAACGTAACAACGATGGCGCAAACCTACTTCAAACTCTCCGAACTTCTTTCGCCCGTTATCAAAATGGCGCAAGAGACAGGTTTGACGGCTGAGATGCTCCAAAAATATTTGAGCCTCGACGAATACAACAAAATTATCGCGCAGACCTTCAATTTCCCTGCCGAAGAAACAATGAAAAAATTTACCGAGCAGATTAATTCTCTCGTGAAATACTTGGGTGATGTTGGTCAAATTGCTGGCACAAATGTTGGCGAATTGACGCAAATGTCCTCGAAAGCAATGACCGCACTTGCTTCCGGCAATGTTGAAGAGGCAGCAAAAGTGTATGTCAACATGATTGACAGTATCCAAAAGCCTGTGAATCCGCTTACGAACATGGTATTTTTCGGACGCGACCGCGTTGCAATTGACCTTCTTCAAGAGATGTTGAAATCGTATGTTATGTTTGCTGCGCACTATACCAAAATGCAGCAAATGGTCTTCTCGACAGGCAAAGATGCACTCACGAACATGACGGGCTATATCATTCAGCAAGCACAAAAGGAAAAAGCACCACGCACCTTCGACGAGTTTTTCCAAATTTTCGTCGGTTCGAGCGAAGCAGCATTCGACACGCTCTTCAACAAAGACGAATATGCAAAATTGCAAGGCGAACTCTCAGTCTCCGGCGCTCGCGTGAAAGAGCATACCGATAAATTTATGGAACTGATGATTAGCGAATTGCCGATTGCAACACGTTCCGAACTTGACGAAGCGTATAAATCCATCCACTTCTTGAAAACACAAGTACGCCGTTTGGAGCGCAAACTTTCTGAGCAGGAAGAGTCCATTGAAGCAATGGGCGGCAAAAAGCCCGCAGCAAAAGCCGACGCTCCCGTAGCAAAAGCAGCTCCGAAAGCGGCTGCCCCAAAAGCAACCGCAGCAAAAGCGGCTCCCGCAAAAAAAGCCCCGGCAGCAAAGAAACCCGCAGCAAAAAAATAATTCTGCAAGGGCTATAAAAACACGCTCGGCAAACTATCTGCACGAAAAAAAGATTTTTACCTGACAATTGCTATGAATTGTCAGGTTTTTTTTTATATTTGGCGGCTACCCACGATGTGTTGGCACGTTCCTACCCAAGACAAAGAAGCAATTCGATTCTTCCTAACTACAAGCCTTAAAGCCATGAGTGACGAACAAGCACAAACAGTACTCACGCTTCTGAAAAGAATCCTTTCAGAGCAGCGCGAAGCAAACTCTATGCTGCGTGATATGAACAAACGTTTGCGCCGAATGGAGGAGCGTCTGGACAGCATTGACACGCGGCTTGGAGGCAAAAACTCTTCCAGCGACGATGGCGATACATCGGGGCTTGGAGGCATTTTCGGCACATGGCAATCGTTAAATTAAAGCAATCCTTGAAATCCAATTCACAACTATTTTCAACCTAATTTTGACGGAGCGTTTATGGCACAAACAGCAGAAAAAAACGGCAAAGCCAATGGTAGTGCAAAGGGTGCAGAAAAGCACACAATACCGTTCCTTGACCCCGCACAGTTTATGAAAGATATGACCGAGATGAGTAGCAAGGTTGTACGCGGCTTGCAGCATCTCAAGGAGATGAGCGAAGATGACTTAGCCGTTGGTCAAACGCCCCGCGTGAAAGTTTTGGATGTTGATGGTGGAAAAATCAAACTCTATCACTATCCCAACCCGAAGGCTACCTGCAAAGTGCCGCTATTACTAAATTTTGCGGTGGTCAATAAGGAGTACATCTTGGATTTGCAGCCCGACAAAAGTTTCGTTGGAAAGATGATGGAAGCGGGTTTGGAAGTCTATACGATTGACTGGGGCTACCCGACTCGCGGCGACCGTTACCGCGAAGTAGGCGACTACGTTGATTACTTGGATTCCTGCGTGGACTACATTCGCAAAGCATCTGGTCAAAAGAGCATCAATCTTTTGGGAATTTGCCAAGGCGGTACGGCTGCACTCATTTATTCATCGCTCTTCCCGGAAAAAATTCGCAATCTCATTACCGTCGTCACGCCGTTTGAGTTTAATTTGCCGGATAGCCTCATTTTCAAATGGGCGCAACACGTCAACCCAGATCCAATCGCGGATGCCGTCGGTACAATCTCTGGTGAGGTGATGAATGCTGGCTTCCTCATGGTTAAGCCAATGAAACGCCTTCAGAAATTCCATACCTTTGTCAATCTTATGGATAGCAAAGAGAAAGTTGCAAACTTCCTCCGTATGGAACGTTGGCTTTTTGATAGCCCCGGTCAGCCCGGCGAGGCATACCGTGAATATACCAAGCGTGTCTTTATTGGTAATGAACTCTCGAAAAATGAGTTTACTATTGATGGGCGCAAAGTAGATTTCAAAAATGTTACTATGCCGATTCTCTCCATTTACGCAGCACAAGACCACCTTGTTCCGCCGGAATGCGCTAAACCGGTCTATGATGCCGTCGGCTCCAAAGACAAGCAAATTGTGGAGTTCCCTGGCGGACACGTCGGCGTGTTTATGAGCGGTTCATCACAAAAATATGTTGCTCCGGCAATTTCCAGTTGGATTATTGAGCGCTCGAAGGTGTAATAGTTGTTGATGTTTGTTGAGTGTTGAATAGTGAATGAAAGCCCGTACAAAGAGGCTCCTGTCTTCACCGTTCAACACTCAATGTTTTTTGTGTGTTCCGATAATTTCTCATTACCCACCTACATTTCTGAAAAATTATGCCTAAGCAAGTCAAAATTGGTGATAAAGCCAGTGTAACAAAAGCGTTTACGGAAGCCGATGTAAAGCAGTTTGCCGAGATTTCGCTCGACAAAAATCCGATTCACTTGGACGCTGAATATGCAAAAAACACAATGTTCAAACAGCGCGTTGTGCATGGAGCGCTCGTAGCAAGCCTTTTTTCGGGTGTTATCGGTATGGAACTGCCCGGCGAAGGCACAATTGCTATGGGGCAGAGTATTAAATTTCTGCGCCCTGTTTTTATCGGCGATGAAGTAACGGCAACCGTCGAAGTAGCAGCCATTGCGGAAGGAAAGCCTATCGTCACGCTTAAAGTCACGGGAACTAATACTAGAGGCGAAGTGGTTATAGAGGGCGAAGCGACAGTCCGCGTATAAAAAATCAATCGTTTTGTGAATGTTGATTCGTATTCTCGCTGGGCGGCTTGCTACTGTGCCGTCCGGCGAGTTTTTCTTTTTCATGGAGAATGGTTTTATGCAGAGATTATTTCACCACCGCATATCGGCGCTAATAAGCACTGTATTGCTTACCTTTGCTTTGAGCGGCTGCGAAGCATCAGGCTTTGGAGATTTTTGGGGCACCCCTGAAATAAAAGATTATATCGAAGATTACGCCGTACAAGGATTATTGCTGGTTGGCGAGCCGATAGACGATATTCGCCTCATGCGCTCGGTACGGATTGACACCGCTTTTACGATGGAAGCCTCCACCGTCCGCATAGCAGACGTGCGCATTTTCGAGAATGACCGCGTTATACCACTAACCTTCGACCCCGTAAAATTTACCTATAAAGCCGCTCCGACGGAACGTGTGAAAGAAAATACGTCGTACCGATTTGAAGCAACATTCCTCAAACTCGACGGCAGAACACGCCTGACTTTGCGCGGCACAACGATTACGCCCAAACAAATTGCGTGGGTACGTGCGCCCAAGGATACCCTAACCTATCCCAAAGATACCACACGCCTTCCCTCGCCGGATTCGCTGATTATTTCGTGGACACCAATGAGCGGTGTGACGGATTATATGTTTTCAACGGAGTGCTTGGATACGTTGGAATATGGAAAGTATCTCCGACCGCCGACGAGCGAGAAGAATCGCCGTATTGTGCGCTTTTTCGAGGCGAGTTTACCACGTTTTAACGAGACCGTGCGCTCCGGTATTCGCGCCGTGACGCTCACGCCGGTGATTTGGACAGCATTCAAATGGTTTGGTGTGCATGAATTGAGAATTTATGCGCCCGACATTCACTGGGCAAATTGGTTTCGGCAGACCAATTTGGGGCAGAACCCGCGCTTTAACTATCGCTTAGGAAGTATTGAGGGTGGTTTGGGTGTCTTTGGCTCGGCTTCATTTGCGCGGCATCGGACGTTCTTGTATAAGAATCAGCCGTAGTTTTGAAAAACCTGAGCATGATCAATAGACATTATCTGCGTTAGCCCCGAAGCATATTGCTGTTTTCGTCGTTGGTTCTTGAAATTATATAATCCTGTGCAGATTTCCATGACCGTATCCCGTACTTGATATGAGCGTAAACGAATCACATCTTTGATGATACGAAAAATCTTAACACCGCCAATACTATGCTCAATGGTTATGCGTTCTTGAGAAATACGCCGATTGACCTTTTTCTGGTCGGCGCTCAAGTCTTTGCCTTTGGGTTTCTTGGTTGGTTGCACTGTTTCAACCTCAGAAAGTGTCTGAAAATTGAATAAATCAAAAAACCGAGCCATATTGCACGGGCAATAACCAAGGTTTGTTCAACCAAAGAACGTATAATACCGTTTTGATTTAAGTTTCGATAGCTTGCTTTCTTTTTTGCTTGTTTTGATGCTGTCGAATCCACGGGAAAGCAGTCAAACGCTGTAAGAGCTTCGGATTTTCCCAGTATTTCTGCA
>JAAFHM010000615.1 GCA_013298375.1 Ignavibacteria bacterium
AAGGCGAAAAGCATCTTTCGCTATGGTCTCGATGAGTTGAGGCAGAGTATCAAAGACTTTCCGTTACGACAAACGATGGAAAAGAACGATTTTATCAAGCCTTTAGGACTTTTGTATGGTACTTAGCGGCAAAACCTGAATTTTCGGACGCATATCAAACGGCTCAACCGCCCAAACGATATGCTTCTCCAAGTCAGAAATCATGCACGATGCAGTGATAAAACTCTACGTGTACCGCACCAATTCAAGAAAGCAACACTTTTAGGACACGACCCAAAAACTTCTTGGTCATACCAGCGTTGAAGTAACGAACACCTACTACACGAAAGTAAATATGGACAATTTACGGACGAAAATGGAGAGTATTTCTTGAGCAAAATTTGAGCTGCAAGAATGCTAAATCTGCATAATTTTGGCAAATCTAGCGAAATTCCGCTAAATTTTGCAAAATGGACTAAACAACAAAAAGCCCGTTACATCAAGTGTAACGGGCTTTTTCTTGGAGCCAACCATCGGATTCGAACCGACGGCCTGCTCATTACGAATGAGCTGCTCTACCAGCTGAGCTAGGTTGGCGTGACTTTTTGACAGGCGTTCAAAAAGAGATTACAAATTTACGAGCCTTCCAACGTTTTTCCAAATTTTTTTCTTTCCCAAACAATCTTCGGCGGCTGAAAGCAAGGAACATTCTTCCCTCCAGCCGCCCAAGATTGTTGATTCTCCTAATGTGCAGCGCCTACGGCTTGACCATTGGCGGTTGCACCACGAAAGCCAAGCACCGTACCGACTTCATCAAATGCCTCGATGATACGGTCAAGGTGGACTTGCTCGTGCGAAGCCATATAACTGGTGCGCATCATACTCATATTCGGCGGTACGCCTGGTGGAACAAAGGCGTTCACAAAAACATCACGGTCATAGAGTTGCCGCCAGTACATCAGCGCATTTTCAAGCGAACCGACAATAACAGGGACGATACCTGTTTGTGCGTCCAGCACTTGAAAACCTTTTTCGCGCAAGCCTTTTCGGGCGTATGCAGCGTTTTTGACTAACTGGTCAACAAGTTCCGGCTGCTCTTCTAAGATGGTGAGTGCTTCCAGTGCTGCACCGCACGATGCCGGAGTTGGGCTGGCGCTAAAAATCAGCGCAGGGGAATTGTGTTTGAGATAGTTAATCACGCGCTCTGGACCGCCAATAAAGCCGCCCAAGGAAGCAAACGTTTTTGAGAATGTTCCCATCGTCATATCAGCTTCAATGCCGAAATGACTTGCCGTGCCGCGTCCGCCTTTGCCGATAACGCCAGTGGAATGGGCATCGTCCACCAACACTCTTGCATCATATTTTTTCGCAAGTTTGACAATCTCCGGCAAGTTCACAATCGCACCCGTTACGGAAAATACACCGTCGGTGACGATGAGTTTCCCGGCGGAATCGGGTATTTTGGCGAGAACACGCTCTAAATCTGCCATGTCGTTGTGTTTGTAGCGGACAAACTCTGCCAACGCACCTTTTGCCAGCAAAGCGCCGTTGACAATACAGGCGTGATTCTCTTTATCGGAGATAACATAGTCACCGCGCTGCACCAAGCCAGAAACGACACCAAGAGCGGTTTGGTAGCCAGTGCTGTAGAGCAGCACCGATTCGTATCCCAAGAACTTTGCAAAACGTGCTTCCAGTTCGTTGTGGAGGTCAATCGTACCGGTCAAATACCGAGAACCGGAACAGCTTGTGCCGTACTTGTCAATGGCACGTTTGGCGGCTTCGCGGACGCGCGGATGTCCGGTGAGTCCGAGATAATTATTCGAGCCAGCCATAACGACTTTGCGCCCTTCCATCATGACCACAGGACCTTCGTTTTCCTGTACTGCGCGGAAATAAGGGTACATATCAAGCGCCTTGACTTCATCGGCGCGGGTAAATTCTAAACATTTTTGAAACAAATCCACAAGAACGCTCCTTGCAAAAAAGCCGATAGTACAGCTACATGAAAGAAAAATCAATATTTATGCCACAAGGTAGTTGATATATCAATTATTATGATAGAAACCGCAATATACAACTTGTCGGCAAAATGCGGAAGCGCCGAAAAGCATTCAATAAAAAAAGTTTCGTTATCATCCCGTAACACCGCATCAAATGGAGCATTCTTCCGTATCGCAGAAATATACCTCCAACGACGAAGAAAGAAATTCTCCGAAGAAAAGAGACATTTTGTATCTTTGGCGGACACGAGTATTTCTCTCCCATTACACCAAAACGCCATTATGCTCGAATATGCTGTCGAATTTATCCAAGGGCTGCCACCACTCGGCGTGCTGGCGTTTGTCTGCTTTATTACCTTGTTGGAAAATGTTTTCCCGCCCTCGCCGAGCGATACGATTCTCGTTTTTTGCGGTACGCTCATCGGCTTGGGAACAGTAGGATTCGCGCCGATGATTGCCTCAGCAACGCTTGGGAGCGTTCTTGGCTTTCTTGCCATGTATTGGGTCGGCGAGCGCTATGGCGTTCAAATTATTGAATCAAAACGCTTCCGCTTCTTGCCAGTTGATGGCATACAGCGTGCAGAGGATTGGTTCAGGCGCTATGGTTTCTGGGTGATTGTCGCCAACCGCTTTCTGTCTGGTACGCGAGCAGTTATTTCGATGGTTGCCGGAATTGCAAAAATGCCACTCGGCACAACGACACTGCTGAGTGCAGTAAGCGCAGCAGTCTGGAATGCCATTCTTTTGGGTGCCGGGGCAATGCTAGGGAAAAACTGGTTGAAAATGGACGAATATCTTCAACTCTATGGTAAAGTATTGCTGATTATTCTCGTCGCCATTTTGATGTGTTTTGGTTTGTATCGCTTATGGCGGAAACATGCTGCCGAATCGTAAAGTGCGAGGAACGCGGGCTGAACCGCTCTGCACTGAAAGTGCAGAGGTTTGATTGGGACTGAAAGTCCCTTTTGGATTTCCATCAAAGAATAGAACGCTATTTTGCTATC
>JAAFHM010000277.1 GCA_013298375.1 Ignavibacteria bacterium
GCGATATGCTCCCACTGGTAGTCGGTGAGTTCGTAACGATGGTCTTCTGACATAGGTATTTGCTTGATGGTCAGTAGTTACTATTCAACACAAATATACTATTTCTCAGTTTGTAAACACGACCTAAGGCTGTAACACGTTCTGTGGTGCGGATTCCATAAAAATTCACTACCATTGAGGTCTTCTGATTTTTTGAGAGGTCTGGCACAAGGTCAGACCTTCTTTTGCTATTTCAGAGGTAATTTTTGGTAAGTGATACAGATTGTGGCAGATTACTTTGCCGCAATTAAAAAATGCTCCCAAGTAGCTTTTGCTATTTCGGCAATAATTTTCTCATTCGTATCAAGGTTTTCCTTTGAGTTCGTAACAAAAACGCTAATATAGAAATGCCGACCATTGGGGAGAAAAACGATGCCAATATCGTTCACCGCAGCCATTATCCCTTCCTTGTTTGTCCCAGAGTAGCCCGTTTTATGCGCCACTACAGTGCCTTCCGGCAAAAGACCCTTCAATCGCGCTTTTCCGGTTTGTGTGGCTTTCATAACGTTCCAAATAAATTCATAACTTCTTTTGGATAAGAATTTTTTGTCATTGCGATAAAATGCTGATAATACTTGGTTTGCAGTTTTGGGGGTTGTCCAGTTTAGGAACATCTTATCCCAATTCCTTTGCATGGTTTCTTCATTGATTTTGATGGAAATATCCTTGAATTTGTTGCTCAGGAAATACTTCTCAACAGCACTAGGTCCGCCAAGAAGTCGCAGCAATACATCGCACCCAACGTTATCGCTTTGAGAAACCGTGTATTCTACGATTTCCGCAAGGGTAAGTGTTACACCTTGAGGATACTTTTCTCGAATAGGGCTGTACAAGTCAGGTAAAAGCTCATTTTGCTTAATGGTTATTTTTTGTTGAAGGGAAAATTTTCCTTTGTCAATTTCAGAGAGCAATGCCAGTGCGATATGAAATTTGAACACACTTTGCATCGGTAAGTGCTTGTCTCCATTGATACTGAGAGTGTCTTTTCCATCCCCGCTCATAATTGCAACACCAACTTCCACGCTTTTTGCTGAAACAATACGCTGAATGTTCTGACGTAAGGAATCAAGTGTTTGAGCGGTAGTGGGCAAAGCGAAGGTAAGAAAACAGAGGCAGAATGCGGCGATAAGAGCTTTCATTGGAGTTGATGTTGATGATGAAGAAAAAAAATTGTTGGCTTGAATGTTAGTGTTTTGTGCTGTTTTCTTGAATGATTTGTTGTAACGATGTGTCGTCAAACCCAGCGTCTTTCAGTATCGAAGCGATGAACGGTGTTTTATGCTCAATGTATTGATCCATATTTGTCGGGTATTGCGACGCTAACCGTTTTTTGAGTTCGCCGTATTCTTTCGCTTTTTTGGGATTATTCCTGAGTGCATCACGCAGCGCAAGATGATTTTTCAAACTGATGCTTTCCGATGGGCAAACGTAGAGATGATGTTTTTGCCAAGTGCGAGAAGAGCTTGAAAACGGCGTTTGCTCGGAGAGCCGCTTCAATACTTCTCTGTCCGAAATGCCTTGATTGCCGTTATGACTATACCCCAATTCCATAAGTTTTTCTATGACAGCCGGAAGGTGCATTCTATCTTCGATAACTATATCAATATCCAGAATCGGCTTTGCTGCAAGCCCCGGAACAGATGTGCTGCCTACGTGATAAACATCAAGGATGAGATTGCCTAAATGCCGATGATAGATTGTCGCTAAATCTTGAAATTCCCAAGCCCATTGAGGGCTGTATTCAACTATTTCTACTTTCTTGAGCATATCTCATCAAACGGGAAAAGTGCCTTGTTCCTTGTGAAAGCAAATATACGAAAGTTTTTTGGGAGTTATCGGGCTGTTTATGAAGAAACAAAAAACCCTCAAAGCCTGATTATTCCTAGAGATAATTGAAGTGAGCTTCATTGATGAAATTTATTTTTTCATCTTTTTTACAAATCTTGTCCGGTTTTGAAAAAGTCATTCGTTATAGACTTGAAACGGCAAAGTAAAGATTGTAGAAGCAGCACAAGGTTGTTTCTCGAAACAAAAAGAAAAAAAAACTTTGTCCGGTTTGTCCGGTTTTAGAAAATCGGTTCGTTATAGACTTGAAACAACAAATAATGATTGCGTAACAACTCAATTTTTACCCGCAATCATCTTTTCAAAAACTCTATTTTAGGAGAATAGCCATGAAAGCTATTATTTTGTATCCCGCTCTCGCGCTAGGCGCATTAGTTCTTGGTGTTGTAGCACTTGTTTTGTTTGCACCGCGTGAAATCAGGATTGTTGCACAAACCCGCGTCAAAGCACCGAAACATCTGGTCCTGGACAATATCCGCTATTTTAACCGCTATCCGTCGTGGTCGCCATTTGTTGAGCAAGACCCGCAGCAAAAAAATCGCGTTGTTGGCAATGACGGAGCAGTCGGCGTTCAATACCACTGGGAAAGTATTGCAGAAAAAGGGCTTGGCTTCCAAACGCTCAAGTCTTTCAATGATAATGCGCTTGCTATTCAATGCGATATTCAAGAGCCATTTCAAGCCGTTACGCAGTTTTCCTACGATTTCAAAGAAGCTGGCGAAGAAACAATTATAACCCAAACATTTGTTGCTCCCATGCCCGCACCAATGAATGCAATTGGTGTCCTTATTGGCTTGGAGAAAAAAATGCGAGCAACCAATGAGCGCGGATTGGAACGTTTGAAATCATTCACTGAGAAAAACTCGGTTGCATTTGAAACCGTTCAGTAAACCCGATAAAGTCTCATTTTTCAATTCATTTTCACGATTTTTTTCTATTCAATTTTGGAGCAGTATCATGGAGAAGTTTATGTTTATTTTTCGTAATAATCCAAGCACTTACCAAACCTCCTCACCAGAGGCTTTGCAAGCAGATTTAGCTCGGTGGATGAACTGGATGAACACACTGGCAGAAAGTGGTAAACTCGCAGGTGGCGAACAGCTTATGCTTGAAGGTCGCGTTATTACTGGCGCGAAGCAAATCATGACCGATGGACCATTTACCGAAGCAAAGGAAATCGTCGGGGGGTATGTTATCATCAACGCAGAATCACTGGACGAAGCCGTAGAAATAGCGAAAGGCTGTCCGGATGTCAGCGCCGATGGGCTTGGGCAGGGAAGTGTGGAAATTCGTCAGATTGCGGTGGAAAATTTCTAACAACGCACGAAAAAACAAGCCGAATGATGTATATTTGCTGCATCATTCGGCTTGCTTCATTTCACAATAATCCTATGAAAAAATACCAACACACCATTGTGCTTGCACTCTTTGCCGTGACGCTTCATGCGTGCAAGCAGCCATCAGTGCCGCAAGCCAATCCGCACGAGGCTTTTGTCAAGCAGTTTTTTCAAGTTTTCAATTCCCACGATTGGCAAGCATTTACAAAAATGTATGCCGAAACCGCCGACTTCAAAGACCCATCGCTGGGAACAGGCATCGTTAAACAAAGCCGCGAGCAGACTATCAAGAAATACAGCGAGCTTCAACAGGTTTTTCCGAATATCAAGGACGAGATTGTCAGCATCTATCCGTCGGACAGCACACACGTGGTGGTTGAGTTTGTATCAAGCGGAACGGCACAAGATGGCACATCGTTTCGCTTGCCAATCTGCACGATTTTCACGATTGAAAAGGGCTTGATAACCAAGGATTTCACCTATTTCGATAATTCTGGAAAATAGGTTTTCGCTCACTTTGGCAAACGTAAAAACTGCAAAAAAAGGGCTGAAAGGTGTATATTTGCTACATCGTTCAGCTTTTTTATGCAGTGAAATATTTGTTTCGTGCTGCGTCTATTTTGTAAATTGCACCGTAGTTTTTCACTCAAATCCCTCTATTTATGGCACATCTGACCTACTTCGGTGTAGAAAATTTCAAACGGTTCGAGAAGTTTGAAATGGACAATATTGGGCAATTTAACCTGATGTGGGGCGATAACAACGTCGGGAAAACGAGTGTTTTAGAAGCGTTGCTGTTTCACCCTGAGCCGCGTATTTTCAAGCATCGTTTGCTGACGGTGCTGTTTACCTTTCGGAATTTTGACGATATTACGCGCTCGTATTGGACATATTTTGCGAATAAAAAAAAGCTGCCATCTTTGGTGGGGGAGGTGAAGTTTATTCTTCAATCGCATGATGTGATGCGAACGGTTGAGACGATAACGTTTCAAGAACAAACAAAAACTGTTCATTGGAAACGCAGTATTGCCGAAACAGGCTATGAAACGAGAGTTGTTGCCGATTCAGGTTTAGAAGGAATGCCCGATACAGAATATTTTCACGATAATCAGTTCACATCTCGCTTTGATGGAACATTCACTTTCGGGGATAATATCAAACTTGACGGTTCGTTCAACCCGCATCCGAAAATGCCCTACATCCCGTTCTTTCTGGGCTATGAGCATAATTTAACCCGCAAATTCACGCGCTATATTCAGCGCAGTGAAGGCTTGACAGAGGCTTTCGTTCGGGGCTTGCGTTGTATGATTCCGGGCGCAAAAGGCATCATTGTTGAAACGGAGGAAACATCACCGAAAAACCCAATTTTACTCATTCGGCAAGATGGGCATGATTTGGCAATGCCGCTTGGCACCTTCGGCGACGGCGCAATAAAGCTCTTTCGGATTTTGGTAGAAATTATCGTCCACAAAGGAGAGCGCCTGATGATTGATGAGATAGATTCTGGTGTTCATGTAAGCCGTTTTCACGATTTTCTGCGAGCGATTCTTCTTGCCGCAAAAGAGCATAACGTTCAACTCTTCGCAACAACGCATAACTACGAGTGTTTGAAATTTTTCAAAGAAGTGTTGGAAGAAGAGGCAATGTCGGAATTACAGGCGAATGCTCGCGGCATTAAACTCATTTCTACACCAAGCGGCGGGACCAAAGCGCTCACCTACACGTTTGAGCAGTTTCAATACAGCTTTGAAACCATGAACGACCCCCGTGCTGTCTTACGTTTTGCGGAGGGTGCACGATGAAAATACTGAAGAAGACAACGATTTTTGTGGAAGGCGCGGAAGATAGCCGTTTTTTGCAAGATGTTATTCAATCATGGTTTGGCATGACGCTTTCCGTCCCACCGCCTACCAGCAAAGACCCCAAAGCGAGGAATGAAGCAGACTTGTCGTATGATTTTGTAATTTATGGCGGCAAAACAAATATTGCACTTTTGGAGCCGATATTTCGTGAAAGCTCGCAAAATAATCTAAAAAATGTTGTGTTTCTGGATGCTGATAAATATCTGCAAAGCGAGCAATGGGGAGGCTTAGAGAATACACGTGCCTATTTGCGTCATTTGCGCGAGGAGATTGGTGTTCCGATTGATTCTGCCTACATTTTCCCCAATGCTGCGGAAATTTCCTTGAACGATAGCGAACATGAGGAAGATGCCGAAGGTAATTTGGAAACAATCTTGTACCATATCGCAACGGAGCAAGATTTTCTGCGCTGTTGGGATAGTTTTTGTCAGTGCCTTGAACGGCATAACTCCAACAGTAACCATCACTACAATGTGCCGGATGAAAAAGCTAAATTTTACTCCTATGTTGATACCGTCAAGCACGATAAACAGAAGTCCGGCGGCACAGAGCGGCAATATCAAAACGCTCTGTGGAATCTTGATTATACCAATGAAAATACAGGCAGCAAGCGCTATCTGAAGCCTTTGCGACAATTCCTTGAGAACATTCTGCAACGTGAGCAACAACCTTAACGTGAAAAAAATGAAATGATAGAAACCGCGCAACAGCAAGGAAATCCTCAAAAATTTCCCCAAGAATCAGTAATTGTATTTATCCAAGCCATGCTCCCCATGCCGCTCGAAAAAGCAAGTATTATCGCGTCCCAATTCGAGCGCAAAACCCTCGCAAAGCATGAATTCGTGCTGCAAGAAGGAAAAGTCTGCAATGAGTCGTATTTCCTAGAAAGTGGCTACATCCGCGCTTTCGCCTTTGACCCTGATGGCAACGACGTTACCTTCAATATCTTTTCTCCACCGTCCTTTGTCAATGATATTTCGTCGCTTTTTCGGCGTGTGCCAACAAAAGAAAATATCCAAGCCCTGACGGAATGCGCTATCTGGACGATTCCTTACGAAAGATTACAAGCAAATTTCCATGCTATGCCGGAGTTCCGTGAGTTCGGGCGGATGATGCTCATAATGAGCAATACCCACCTCAAAGACCGCATGATTTCTATGATTCGGGATACTGCCGAAGAGCGGTATTCCGCACTTTTGCGCACCAAACCCGATATTTTTCAGCACGTGCCACTCAAAATTATTGCCTCGTATTTGGGGATTACCGACACCTCGTTAAGCCGCATCCGGCGAGAGTTTGCACAGAAATAATAAAAAAACGCACTTCAAAAAACTTCTTGCCAAATGCTAAGAAGATTCCGCGAAGGAACAAGTAGATTTGTGCCAACACGTGAAGCTGACTGCTTCGGTGAATATCCGATGTTCCACTTTTCCCCTCAATACCATGAATCCTTACATTTCTTCCGTCCCAACATGGGCTACTGCTGCGTTTATTCTGAGCTTTATTGT
>JAAFHM010000403.1 GCA_013298375.1 Ignavibacteria bacterium
ATTCACGATAGCATCGGCACACGCAATGCTCCTGCGCTGATGAATTTGGCGTGGCAGCGAGTATTCATGCGGGATGGAGCAATTAACCATTTGGATATGCAAGCTCTCGCGCCCATCAGCAATCCGTCGGAAATGGGCGAAACTATCACGCACGTTGTTGCCAAAATGCAAGCAACGACGCTCTATCCGAGGCTTTTTGCGGCAGCGTTTGGTGATTCCGTCATCACTGGCGAGCGCACGTTGAAAGCAATTGCCCAATTTATGCTCATTCTGGTTTCGAGCAACGCCAAATACGATAGCGTTATGAGAAAACAAGCGGTGTTTAGCGAACAAGAGCGTAAAGGCTATCTGCTGTTCAAAAAACACTGCTCCACGTGCCATACAGAGCCGCTTTTCACCAATCATCAGTTTATGAATAACGGCTTGCCAGTGGACTCAACATTGCGAGATTTAGGGCGGTTTGGCGTAACGCAGAATCCCGACGATTCGCTGAAATTCGCCGTTCCAACGCTGCGGAATATCGAATTTTCTTACCCGTATATGCACGATGGGCGCTTCAAGCGATTGTCTGATGTGCTGCATCATTACACGAATGGAATTGCGCAAAGCCATACACAAAGCCATACGCTGGCGAAAGAGTTACAAACACCCATCGTACTTTCTTCCAATGATAAGGTTGATTTGACCGCCTTTCTTCTCACACTGACCGACAGGGCGTTTCTTTTTAACCCTGCGTTTTCCTTTCCGAGAAATATTGTTTTTGAAACGGCGAAGGATTAGGCGGGAAGCGTCGTCTAACGGAGAAATGCCACAGGAAAAATGTCAAGAAACAACACTTTTTTTATCAAACTATTCCAACAGCACTATGAAGAAAACCCTCGTCCTTGCAGCGTTTCTGCTGTCCGGCATATTCGGCAGCGTCGCAAACGCACAATTAAGCCCCGCAATTACTTCATGGCTGCGGAATACCACAAGAACAGGCACGTACTACGTTTCAGGCAATTCTACTGCCATCTCGAACGGTATTCTCGTGAATTGTCAGTCGGTGGAATACTCCGCAAATAGCGTCTATGTGAGAGCCACGGGCGTTCCCGCGCATCCGACGGGACCGTTTTTAGACAGAAATCCCTCGAATGCTCAAGACCAAAACGCAATCTTTCAATTTCCTCTCAATCCCGTGAAAAATACGGGAACGCCTACTGCTACTTCCGGTGGTAATATCGGCGTGTTCATCAACGGTGTTGCTTTGTTTGACTACCGCGATGGTGTTGCGTGGAATGCCGCAACGAACTCGCTCTGCGGCGGTCCCGGAAACGCGCCTTGTGCGGGCGGAATGAACGCGACGCAGGCTTGGAACAGAGATGCAATCATTGCAGAGCGGTCGGGCTTCGACTGCGCCAAAGCGCATCCTGCCATGGGCAATTACCATTATCACCAGAATCCATCGGCGTTCAAACTAGACTTGAAAGTTATCTCAACCGTATGCAATCTCTACGATGCTGAAGGCTTGTACGCGATTGACAGCACGAAGCATTCGCCGCTCATTGGCTTTGCGTATGATGGTTTCCCGATTTATGGTGCGTATGCTTTCAGAAACCTTGACGGAACGGGCGGCATTGTGCGCATGAAATCAAGCTATCAACTGCGCAATATCACGCGGCGCACCACCTCGCCAACGGGATCTGCTGTTACGTCGGGACCCGATGTCAGCACGACCTACCCGCTCGGATATTTCCGCGAGGATTATGAATTCATCTCACGCACAGGACAGAACGACTTTCTGGATGAGCATAATGGCAGATTCTGCGTTACGCCCGAATACCCGCGCGGAACGTACTGCTACTTCGCAACGGTTGATGCAAACTGGAATTCTGCGTATCCTTACGTCGTTGGACCAACGTTTTATGGTGTCTATGCAAACAGAAAAGTTACGGCAATTACCGAATCAACGACAAGGTTCACCGGCACAACAAGCGTACGCGAATCAAGCAATGAAGCCTTTTCCGTCAATGTTTTCCCGAATCCTTCCAATGAGTTTCTTGCGTTGCAAATTCTTGGCTTGAACAAAGAAGATGTGCTGGTGGAAATGTTCGACGTAACGGGCAAACTCGTCCAAAAAACGACACTTGCGCAAGGCACAACGACCACCTACCTCGACACCAGAACGGTCTATGCCGGCACGTATGTTGTGAAGCTAACGGGGAGAAATGGAGCAACGACGAAGAAAGTGGTGATTTCTAAGTAGGAAAGTAGCACGAGTAATGTTTAGATCTGTCCGTACTACGGCTGAGGAGTGCGAGAACGCTGCCGTAGTGCGGATTACCCGGCAAGGGCGATACTCAGAAAGGATGATGCTCGTTTTTTGTGAAAAATTTCCGGGTAAACCGTTCTACCGTTAAGAAACGGTAGGACGGGCAGATAACATCGGGAAGGTAAATCAGGCATTGGCAAAGTCCCGCAAATTCCGTATTTTGTGCGCTTGTGTGCTACGAGCGTAACGCCCGCGCCCTAGCCAAACGATAGCTCAAAAGCGGCGTATTTTTGCTCTTATCCATACCATGATACCAACACCAGCGCTTTTGGCACTTGAAAACGGGATGACCTTTCGCGGCTTTGCTTTCGGGGATTTGGAAGCAGAAGCGCACGGCGAAGTGATTTTCAATACTGCCATGACTGGCTATCAGGAAGCACTCACCGACCCCAGTTATTACGGGCAAATCCTCACCTTCACCTATCCGCACATCGGCAATTACGGCGTGAACGTTCACGACGTGGAGTCCGGCAAAATGCAGGCGGAAAGCCTGATTGTGCGCGAGTATTCGCCCACGCACTCGAATTGGCGTGCCTCGCATTCGCTGGCGGAATTTTTGCAGATGAATGGGAAAATTGGCATCGAAGGGCTGGATACGCGAGCATTGGTGCGGATTTTGCGAAGTGAGGGTGTGATGCGGGGTATCGTTTCTGCCAAAGAGTCTAGTGCTGATGTGCTGGTTGAACGCGCCCGCGCTATTCCCAGCATGGACGGTCTTGATTTGACGGGCTTTGTAACCTGCAAAGAGCCGCATCTTTACCAGGAATCCGACGAGCCGTATATTCTCGGCGTGAATGGCTACCGCTCGCCGAAGAAACTGCGCGTGGCGGCGATTGATTACGGCATCAAAAAGAACATTCTGCGCCGCTTGGCAAGCTACGGCTGTGAAATTATGCTCTTCCCCTCAAACACCACTGCTGAAGCCATCCGCGCCTACAACCCCGATGGAATCTTCCTTTCCAATGGTCCCGGCGATCCTGCTGCGGTAAACATTGACGCGGTGCGCGAAGTTTTGACCGAAAAACCCGTTTTTGGCATTTGCTTGGGGCATCAAATCTTGGGTTTGGCACTGAAGGCGAATACCTACAAAATGAAATTCGGGCATCGCGGCGTGAATCATCCTGTGAAAAATTTGCTGACGGGCGTTATCGAAATTACCTCGCAAAATCACGGTTTTGCGGTGGATGCTGCATCTATGCCACCGGAAATTGAACTGACGCACGTCAATCTCAACGACAATACCGTTTCGGGATTTCGCCATCGCACCTTGCCTATTTTCTGTGTGCAGTATCACCCTGAAGCTGCGCCGGGAACGCATGATTCCGACTATCTTTTCCGTCAATTCGTCGAGGCAATGACCGAGCGGAAAGCCTCACCCACGCAGGTTGTGTCGGCGTAATCAGCACTTCGACATTTCATTTTTAGTTGTAACTGGTCAGATATGCTGCCGAAAGCATCCACGAATCACACGGATTGACACGAATCAAGAGCATTTTTTTTTTGAACAATAGCACACTCAACTTTCCTGATTCGTGAAGATTTGTGCGATTCGTGGATAATTTTTCGATACCCGACCAATTACTTTCAATCCATTTCTCCCATCTCAATTTTCCGCAAGAAATGTCCAACACCGCTTCCACATTGGATTTGCCGATAATTCAACCGAATGAAATGCCCATAGATGGCATTACGGTGCGCATTGCCACCGAAGCAGATGCGCGGTTTGCAGAGGAAATTTGCGCCGAAATGGAGGCTTCGGCAAAAGTGCGCGGAACGGGTATTGCGAAGAGGAATCCTGATTATATCGTCAGCAAAATGCAGGAAGGCAAGGCGGTTATTGCACTTACGGAGGATGGGCGCTTTGCGGGCTTTTGCTATATTGAGACGTGGAGCGGAAAAGAATTTGTCGCCAATTCTGGTCTTATTGTCGTGCCGTCCATGCGCAAATATGGCTTGGCAACCCGCATCAAACGGCGTGTTTTCGAGCTTTCGCGGGAAAAATATCCGAATGCGAAAATTTTCGGCATCACCACAAGCCAAGCGGTGATGAAAATTAACACCGAACTTGGCTACGTACCTGTCCATTTTTCCGAACTTACCCAAGACGATACCTTCTGGAATGGCTGTAATTCCTGCCCCAACGTGGATGTTCTCACCCGAACCGAGCGTAAAATGTGCCTTTGTACGGGAATGCTCTTCGACCCGAATGACCCACATCCAATCGTAGAGAGGGTTGCGGAGCATCTTACGCCGGAACTCGCAGCGCAGCTTCTGAATGGCGACATTCTGAATGACGACACTGCTGACCAACTCCGCCAAGCGCGATAGGGCATATTTTTCGCCCCATTCCCTAATTTCGTTCAAACTGGAACTT
>JAAFHM010000651.1:0-863 GCA_013298375.1 Ignavibacteria bacterium
CGTAATTCTCTTCTTTGATAAGTTTCGCAAATGCCGCCGAACCCGTAACGTTGGTGCGCTCGCCGACGTTCACGAAGTTTGTTTCGGGACGAATTTCAAATGGCTCAAGTCCTGAAAGCCGCATGAGTGCTGGGCGCACGGAGGGCTTGCGCGGCGGTAAATTTTTCACGGCTTCGGCAATCGCACGAATGTGGTCGGGTGTCGTGCCGCAGCATCCGCCCACAATGTTCACAAAGCCGGACGCACCAAAGTCTTCAGCGAATTTGCCCATAGTTTCCGGTGTTTCGTCGTACCCGCCCATGGCATTCGGCAAACCAGCGTTAGCGTAGGAACTCACAAACGACGTAGCCACACGGCTCAGTTCTTCCATATACGGACGCATGAGGTCGGGACCAAGTGAACAGTTCAAACCCACCGAAAGTAGATTTGGTGCGTGATGCACGGAATTCCAGAAGGATTCGGTCGTTTGCCCCGAGAGTGTTCGTCCCGACATATCCACAATACTTCCCGATACCATCACGGGAAGCGATTTTCCGCTTGCACGAAAATACTCCGAAGCCGCATAAATACAGGCTTTGCAGTTCAGTGTGTCAATGAATGTTTCCATAAGCAAAAGGTCTGCACCGCCGTCCACCAAGCCGCGTATCTGCTCAGTGTATGACGCAACAACCTCATCCCACGTCGTGGCGCGGTATCCGGGGTCGTTCACGTCCGGCGAGATGGAAAGCGTTTTGGTAAGTGGTCCGATAGAACCCGCAACAAAGCGCGGTTTTGCAGGATTTTTCGCGGTGTACTCTGCGGTTGCTTCTTTTGCAAGCCGCGCCGCCGCAACGTTCAATTCGTACACAATCGCTTCAGCATGA
>JAAFHM010000651.1:873-2750 GCA_013298375.1 Ignavibacteria bacterium
GCCTGCTTCGAGATATTGCTTGTGAATTTCCTTGATGATGTGCGGCTGCGTCAGCACAAGCAGGTCGTTATTACCCTTCAGGTCGTGTGGATGGTCTTTGAAGCGTTCGCCGCGATAATCTTCTTCTTGAAGATTGTAGCGTTGAACCATTGTTCCCATTGCACCGTCGAGAATGAGGATGCGTTCGCGGAGCAAGGATTGGAGCGGGTGTTGGAGTTGGTTGGTCATGGTGTTTGTTGTACGAGATGTGATGTTGAAAGGTGTTGTCATAGCTCAGTAAATGGGATGCTCTTTTAGGCGAAGACGAGCCTCCGTCCTTTTGGTTTTGGTATTGGATCGCCAAATTCATTTGCAGTATCTATCCACAAGGCGATTGCATCCTGTACATTGCGCAATGCCTCGCTGTCCGTTGTCCCATGCGCGATACACCCTGCTAATTCAGGTACTTCCGCAATGTATAAACTATCTTCCTCGCTCCAATAGAGAATAATCTGATATTTATTATTCATCGTTGCCTCCGAGATGATTATGAAGAATGACCGAACGGACTTGGCGAATTTGATACGCTTTGGCGTGTTTTCCGTCTCGTTGCAAATTCACTTTCTCTTCTACTCCTTCTTTCCGAAAAACATGATGACTACCGCGCACCCGCTCTTCAAAACCCAGCCAATGCAGCAGTTTACATATATCGTCAAAATCAATGTTCGAGTCTGATGTGCCGCGCAGAACGTTTACGAGAAGTTTATCGAATTTGCTCATTTTTTTGCTGTAATAGCAGAACAAGCATCCATGGGGTATTCCCACAGTTTATCGTTAGTTTGGTTGTTATCCATAATCCATGAAAATCTGATTACTCGTTATCATTATCCAAACATCGTCATCTGTACCAAACCATCCTCCGTCGGAAAATACTCAATTTTCGATGGATTCAACGCATCGACAACACCGCCGTACTGCTTCACTGCTTGCTTGATGTGCTGTACCGTTTCCTCCAGATGATTCATAATTTTGTCCGTCGTGAACCGATAGACCACCCAACGCATATTTTGAACCTTCACGTCGCGGTCTTTGTCGTAATGGACGTGTTCGGGTGCATCGTGATAGGTGTTGCCGTCGCATTCTATCGCCACATTTACGTCTTTGCAAAAGAGTGCGAAATCAAGATAAAAATGCTGCTTTTTCTTTGCCATTGTTTTTGAGACCATCAGTTCGCGCTGCACCGGAATGCCTTCCTTCCTGAGCGCCGACCACAACCGCTCTTCAAGCGGCGAGCCGTAGAAAAGGTCGTTGTAATCTCGCGCCGCAAACAGCCGTTCATCGGTAGTCGTGATAAAGGGGTTTCGGCGCGGAATACGGCTCAAAACAGGCTTCGGAAGCTGCTCAAAGGCATGAACCTGCACAACAAAATACTCTTCGTTTGCGCGTGGATGTGCCGGCTCATTGGGTAGCAGTTCGACACGCTTCTTGCGGTCAATGCTGCTTACCGTTCCCCACCAACGCACGGAGTATTTTTCCTCGTCAAACGCCTTCGTTTGATACAGAGCCAGTGTCGTCATTGCGCCTGATTGCACAATCTCCGGCGCACTTTTGACGGGGATTCTGTACCAAGAATGGTTCTGAGCAGTGAGCAAATCTTGTTTACGCAGAACCATCCCGACAAGCGTGTTTTTATGCGATGTTTCGGGCATCATCATTTTACCTCAAGCGCTCATTGACTTCTTCCACACTAAATTCTTTCGGGTCAAAATCCTCGCCGCTCTCCAAACCAAGCCATTCCACGTAGGTATCATGCTCGTCGTGTTCGGGGTCTTTCAGGATTTCCACCATATCCATATAGCCCCACACGCCGCCGCAATCTTCCGGCGGACACGCCATTT
>JAAFHM010000566.1 GCA_013298375.1 Ignavibacteria bacterium
AACAGATAAACATGAATTAGACGCTCTTCGATGATCATGGATTGCTCCGATAGGTGTGGAAAGAAAGTGGTATTTCTTCTATCACGATTATCGGGGCATTCCAGTTTTAACTTTTAATTGGCATTCGTAATATTTTTTTTCCACGAATCACACAAATCTCCACGAATGAAACTCTACTATCAAGGCTCTTGATTCGTGTTCATTCGTGCGATTCGTGGATAACATTGAATGACTTGTTTCGCTGATGTTCCTTACGAATGTTTGTCTTGAACAAGCATCGTCATTCCGGCAGCAATCAGCATCGAAACAGCGCCTAACATCAAGGCAAAGACGGCTTGATTGCCAAAAAATGAGCGCATGAAAAAGCCTAAAATCCCTGCGGCAGTAATTTGTGGAATCACGATGAAAAAATTAAAAATTCCCATGTACACGCCCATTTTCTCCGGCGGCAGCGCTCCGGCAAGAATCGCGTAAGGCATGGACAAAATGCTTGCCCACGCAAACCCTATCCCCAGCATAGAAACAAGCAACATCGCCGGACTGGAAATGAAATAGACCGAAGCCAAACCAAGCGCTCCGAAGGCGAGCGCCAATGCGTGAACGGCTCTGCGGCTTGTTTTTGCGGCAATAATGGGAATAATGAAGGCAAAAAGAGCCGCCGCACCATTGTAGGCGGCAAAACAAACGCCAACCCAGTCTGCGCCTTGGTTATAGGCAACAGAATGGGTGTCGGTCGTGCCATAAATACGGCTTGTGACAGCCCACATTGAAAAAAGTGCAAACCATGAGAAATACTGTACCACCGCGAGCTGAACCATCGTTTTGGGCATTTTGCCAAAGGATTCCAGAATTTCGGATGTTCCGTGCGCAAGACTGCTCAGAAAGCCGCTTTGTTGCTGCTTTTCGCGCTCAAATTCTGCCAGATTGTCCGGCGGGTATTCGCGTGTTGTCGCCACTGTCCAAATGACCGCCCCAACAAATGCCAGTGCGCCGAGATAAAATGACCACACCACCGACGACGGAATAGAGCCTTCGGGCGCGGTATTCGTCATGCCAAACCAATTTGTGAGCATATATGGCAGTGCCGACGCAATCACTGCCCCCGTACCGATGAAAAAGCTTTGCACCGCAAAGCCTGTTGTACGCTGCTCCGACGGCAGCATATCGCCCACGAGCGCACGAAACGGCTCCATCGAAATATTGATAGAAGCATCCATTATCCAAAGCAAGCCCGCCGCAACCCAAAGTGTCGGGGAGTTCGGCATTGCCACAAGTGCCAGCGACGCAAGTATCGCTCCAATGAGAAAATACGGCCGCCGCCGCCCTAAGCGCCCCCACGTGCGGTCGCTCATGTAGCCGATGATAGGTTGAATCAGCAGACCTGTTGTTGGGGCGGCAATCCAGAGAATCGGGATTTCATCGGGGTTTGCGCCGAGGGTTTGAAAGATACGACTGACATTCGCATTCTGGAGAGCGAAGCCAAATTGAATACCGAGAAATCCAAAACTCATGTTCCAGATTTGCCAGAAGCTAAGACGCGGTTTTGGGGTCATGGTTTTTTTGTGGGAAAGAGGTTTATCAATCTACTTTTTCGGCGGTTCTTTCTTCGTCGAATCTTGTGGCGGTGTGGGCGGTGGCAGGGGCTTCTTGGTCGAATCCTGCGCTGGTCCCAGTTTCAAATCTTTTGTTGCATCCTTAAACTCTTTTTCGGCTTCTTTTATCGTGTCTTCAGCTACTTTTTTCGCATCATCCGCCATTTTGCTGATGCGGCGACGGATGTTAGAGGGCGAGAGTTCCTGACGCGCTTTATTGATTTCTTTTTCAATTTTGTCCAGTGCCTCGTTCAATTTCGCTTTGATGTCGTCGGTGAACAAGCCAAGTTTATCCATCGCCTTTGCGGTAATGTCGTATCGGGGATTAGCGTACAAAATGGGCTGTGTGCTTTTGTCCCAGATATAATCATAACTTTCGGTAATCGCTACTTCCTGAATGGCGGCGGCAATTTTTGCCTCGACGGGACGCATGATATTGGCAGCTTCGGTGTCAAACGTGCCACCGGAATTGAAGGTTTTGCGAATAAATTCCTCGCGGTCGGCGCGACGTTTTTGGAGAAGCAGGTCACGGTCTTTGAGTTCGGCTTCGCTCCAAATCAGGCGCTTTTTCAGGATTTCGGCTTCCAGCGCTTGAATTTGCCCCAACTGGTCATCAGCCTGTTTCTTCCAATCTGCCACAAGCGATTCTATGCGCTGCTTGGCGGTTTGGTATTCGGGGAAGCGCTCACGAATCGTGTTGGAATTCACAAACCCCACCTTCGGCACTTGTGCTTGCATTGGCGCAAGACCAGCACTGACCACGCATATCGCGCCGCATAATACGACAATGCAACGCATTTTCCAAGAAATGTTCACCATAAAAAACCACAACAAAAAATGGGAAATAACAACACGTTTAACGACAGAAAAAGCCAAAGCACGGCAATAGATATTGCATCGGCTTTGGCTTTGAACTGTGTAGCAAAGTGTTTCGATATGCGATTGAAACCGTTCTACAAAACGTTGTCTAACATTTGGTGTTCTTGGGTAATGTTTAATTCAGGTTGATTGTTATTGAGCAGAATTACAGATAATATTTTGTTTCGCAAATACTTATCTATTCTTTCACTCAAAACTTAACACTCAAAACTTAACACTACTACCTTGATTACTTATTGCGCTTGAGTTTATCCAAAACGCGGAAGGTAATATCCAGTTCTTCGTCGAAATAGACGAAAGCAGGGGTTTCCATGACCGCAGAAAGTTTTTCGGCTTTTGCAACTTCTTTGATAGCTGCTTGAACGCGCTTGCGGATAGGAGCAAGAAGTTCTTCTTGGAAAGCTGCAAGTTCGCCTTGATTGCCCATTTTCTCTTCGCGGTAGCGCATAAACCGCTCTTGAATAGCTTTTAAGCGCTCTTCTTCTTTGCTTTTTGCGTCGGCAGCCATCATTGCTTTTTGCTTGTCGTAGCCTTCAAGCGCTTGGAGATAGTCTTTTTGGATGGTTTCCAAAGTATCGCGGTATTTCTTACCGGTTTCTTGGAGTTTTTCCTGCGCTTCTTTTGCTTCAGGAAGTTGACCAACGATTTTTTGCGAATCAACAACGCCGATTTTGAACGCGCCGGAAGCACCAGCAGGGGCTTTCTGCGCAAAACTTGGGGTCACAACGGCGACAGCAGCCAGAATTGCTGCGCTGATAAAATATTTCATAGTAAAAAATAAAACAGTGAACAATGAACAATAAATGAAATTTGTGCGAATGTAACAAAGACTCCTAATTTACAACTTCCAACGCGCTTTGCCAAATTCTTT
>JAAFHM010000457.1 GCA_013298375.1 Ignavibacteria bacterium
ATTTCAAGTGGAAAACGCCGTGCAGTTTTGAGGAAGGTTTCATGCACGGAATCTAGTGTTTGCGCGTAGTTGCGCCATGCTTGAATGGATAACTCGGTGACGCACTGCTTGACCTCCGCCGCAGAAGTATTGAATGGGAGCCGCTCACCAAAGGCAACCGTGACTGGGCGTTTCCCGCGCTGCAAGCCGCTCTGTTGCTGGTGTCGTGTAGCGTAGGAGAACGCCGTTCCCCACAGCCCGCGCAAATAAAAGGGGACGATTTTCACATCCGCTTCTGCACTCAAACCCTCCACAGCCCGCTCAAAACCACGCTTAAAGTTTGCAAGCTGCCCATTTCGGCTAATGCGTCCTTCGGGAAAAATTGCGACGACATCGCCGTTTTGAAGCGCTTCGCGGATTTGTACGAGCGATTCTTCTGCATCTTTGCCTGGCGCAATCGGAATCACACCAAACGTCCGTAGAAAGCCCTTCAAAACAGGCATTTCGTAGATGGAACGCAGCATCACGTAGCGAATCGGACGCGGACAGGCGATTTGCAGCACCGCCCAATCGAACCAACTTGCATGATTTCCCAAGAGCAAGACTCCACCTGTGCTGGGGATGTTTTTCATGCCCAACACTCTGAGCGAATAGCGCTGAGAAGCCATCACCAAGACCACATACCGCACAAATGCTTGCGGTAAACGCGAAAGTGCAAAAATCGAACCTACCAGCGCGACGACTGCCATTCCGTAGAGCATCCATGCGCTATCCAGCTTTGCCCAGCCCGTCAGAATTGCCGTGATGACGAGAAATGCTGACATGAGCAGATTTTGCATGAAATTGTTCGCCGCAAGCACTGTTCCCGCCTCGTCACTTTCGGCGTTGAACTGAATAAGCGCGTTGAGCGGAATCAAAAACAAACCGCCCATAATGCCGTAAAACAGAAATAGCGCCGCCAAAAGCCACAACGAATGAACAGCAGGCAGCGCAAAAAGCGAAACCGTTATGCCAAGCGCCCCCAACGGCACAACACCCGTTTCAATAAATTCTTCCGACGCTTTTCCAGCAATAAACGAACCGATGATAACACCAAGCCCGCCAACGCCCATTAAGCCATTGGAAATGATAGTATTGTGAACGCCGAGCGTTTCTTTCAGATATGCCGGAAACGAAGCCAGCACGACTTGATTCACGCCCCAAAAGACCGACACGCCGATAATACTGAGCCAAATCACCTTCGATGCCCGAACACCGCGTAGATTCTGGCGTAAATAACCGAAGCTCACGTATTTGCGCACGTCGAAGTGCAGTGCCGCGTCGGTTTCGCGCTTGCGCGGCAGACGAAGCGTGAGAAGAAATTCCATCACCGAAAATGCGACGAGCAGCCAGCCAAGCGGGGCGATAGACTGCAAAAGAGCATGAACAGAGGGCGCATTGGGAATGATATACGCCTCGAAAAGCGCCGAAAAGACAACCGTGCCGCCCAAAATAGAGATAATCGTGATGGCTTGAACAAACGCATTTGCGCCCGCAATATTTTCTTTACCCGCGAGTTCCTTGATGTAGCCGTACTTTGCGGGTGAGTAAAAAGCAGCCTGTACGCCCAAAAGCAGCGTCATGGCAAAGGCGAGTTCAAACCAGCCCATGTAATACGCCAGCGTGATGATTGCCGTCAGAGGAATCGCACACGCCGCCGCAACCTGAATAATCCGCTCTTTGGGGAATTTGTCCGCCAAAAAACCTGTTGGCGTAAAAAACAGCACAAACGGCAGCACGATACAAGCGTTCACGAGCGTCGTCAGGACGATTTGTGTTGTGCCGTCGTAGAATTTGAAAATCGTATTTTGGACAATGATTTTATGCCCCAAATCGGTAAACGCATTCAGAAAAGCAATAAAGAGGTATGCCGCGAAGCCGCGTATTTTCAGGAGTTTGAGCATGAAGGATGATTGAACATGGTTGATGCAATAATCGGGATTCGATGTTGCCGGGATGGGTATTTTCCTTGAGTTTGAGCTACCAGCCCCGCACCAGCAGCGTAATCAGATAAATCAGCAAACCCACCGTGCCGCCAACAATCGTCCCATTGATGCGGATAAATTGCAAATCGCGCCCGATGTAGAGTTCCACACGGTCGGACATCGTGTCGGCATCCCACTTTTTGACGGTATCGCTGATAATCGCCGTGATTTCGCTTTTGCGGCTGATGATGATAGTGAGCAAAACATTTTGAAGCCAAGAATTGATGCGGCTTCGGACGGATTCGTCGTTCAAAAGCGCATTCGAGAGCGATTGCAAACTGGCGAAAATTTGGGTGCGAATATTGGAGTCGGGACGCTCTGCATCGCTAATAATGCGGTATTTCACATCCGCCCACAACGACGAAAAATATTGCCGCACAAGCGGATTTTCCAATAAATCTTCTTTCAGCGCCTCGACTTTTTGTTTGTAATCGTCGGAATGGCGCAGGTTGTGGACAAACTGCTGCATAGCGGCGGTAAATTTTTGCCGCAATTCGTGGTCGCTGTTCAAATTCACTTCGCGTAAGGTTTGTTCAGCCTTGTTGATGATTGTCGTGTAGATGCGCTCATCCACAAATTTCGGCACGTACCAAGGGCTTTCTTCCTCAATTTTACGACGAATAAAGTCTTGATTGTCGTTCAATACACGCTCGGCAACTTTTAATGCCTCGTCCAGCAAGAATTGATGCCGATTATTCGCTGTCAGCGCCGAAAGCAATCCGCCCGCAATCGGCGCAACTTCAAGCGCCCTGACCCGTGCAGCAATATTTTCCTCTAAAAACCGCTGTACGTCGTCATGCCGAAGCGCGTTTAAAAACTCTGGAATGGCTGTTGTGATGCGGTGCGCAATCTCCTCAGCATTCTCTGGCTGCGAAAGCCATTCGGCGAGACGATGCGGAATATCCATCGTTTCCATTTTTCCCGCAATGACTTCGGGCGTGAGGAAATTATTCTCTACAAAATTCCCCAAACTCGCACCAATGCGGTCTTTGTTACGGCGAATAATGGCAGTGTGGGGAATTGGCACACCAAGCGGATGGCGGAAAAGCGCCGTCACCGCGAACCAGTCCGCCAAAGCGCCCACCATTGCTGCTTCGGCAAAGGCGCGAATAAAGCCCGCCCAAGCATACCAACGCTCCGCATAGAGCGACCCGGCAAAGACGCAGACCATCGCCACTAGCAACGCAGTAGCAAGGCGTTTCATCCGCGCTAAATCGCGCCGCATGACGGGTTCGTTGAGGGAAGGCAGATTCATGGGAAAGGAAGATTTGAAAAATGAAGCGTACGATGTGGACTGCTGTTCACCCTCGTTGTTTATCGTGAAATGTAACTATTTAGGTATCACCCCGTCGGGCGGCTTCTTCGCCGTCCGGCGGATTCTTACAGCGCTTTCATTGGATGGCGTTTGTCCGTGAAACCCGCCGGACGGCAGCGTTTCTTCACTCCTCAGCCGCCCGACGGGAGTTTACCTGAACAGTTACCGTGAAATTATGCTTGCATGGGCAGCAAAAAATCTCCGAAAATCTGCTGCGAACTTATCTGCAAGTCCGTTACGACGGGCGCTGCCGAACAAAACATATCGCCCGAACAGACCGTAATATGGTTCGTGTCGTGGAATATCCAGACTTGGCGTAATTGCGGATAAATCTGCCACACAACCTCCGCCCCGGCACGCAAGTATTCATGCACCTTCAAGTGCGTTCGCTTTCCTGCGTCGTTGGGCGAAATAATTTCCACGACAAAACGTGGCATGACGGTTTTTTCGGCAGCAATACGAATCTCGTCGGCGGTGTAGAAGGAAATATCCGGCACACGCACCTGCGTCGGCGAGGTATGACAGCCAAACTCGGTGTACAAGTCCGCACCCCGCTTAAATGCTGAGGTTTGGTAGAACGCCTGTTTAAGATTACGGACAATGCCAAACTCCTTCGGTTTTACCCTCGGTTGCTGCTCCAAAATGCCGTTATTCCATTCGTACTTGTAGCCGTCTTCCGGCTTCCAATTCATATATGCCGCAAGCGACATTTTACGACCTTTCGTGCGACGCTCTACAAGCGCAACAATCGGTACGTGCTGGCGTTTATGGGAAATGGTCATAGAAAATTGCCC
>JAAFHM010000486.1 GCA_013298375.1 Ignavibacteria bacterium
TTGTACTGTTCGGTACTGGTTTTGCCACCTTGAAGCGAATCGTAGGCAAAACGATGCCATTTCAGCAAAACATCATCGCCACCACTAGTAATGATGCCCCGCGAAGCAATCGAATATGCTTCGGAGAAGCGTTTGCGCTCGGCTAGTATCGACGCTGCTTGGGAAAATGCTGGCGCGGGAAGCTCTCCGTCGGTAACGTCTAAGGCTTTTGTGAAGGTCGCTAAAGCATCGTCAGGACGCTTGAGTTCGACATAAATCGCACTAAGCGTATTGTACATATCGCCCAGAGTTGCGTTGGTGTTGAGTTTCCATTCAACTTCGCTGATATGCGGCGGGCGACGTTGCAAAGGCTGGCGTTGCGCCATTTCAAGGGCTTTCTGGGCAAACCGCAATCCGCGCTCCTCGCTTGTATCGGTGCGACACCAATATTTTGCAAGTTCGTTGTATGCCAAGGGCGAGGGATTGGGTATCGTATCAAGCCATTTGACGGCATCTCTGAGGCGACGCGTTTGCGCAAACGTTGCCATTGCCGCCCCTTGCATCATTGGCGTTGTGGGCGATTCAGGGAATCGTGCAACAAAACTGGTGGCTTGCCCGATAAACCAATCCGGCACAACCTGGACTTGAATCGCTTCCATCGCGCTTTCTTCGGCAATTTTGCTCTTGGGAAAACGCTTGATATACGCAGTTTTCAACGCGGTAGCCTCATTTGCCATGCCGAGTGCGTTTAAGCCCCGCATGACAGCGCGGGTATCGTTTTCACGGGTGGTATCGAACGGCATCGTTACGGAACTTTGAAGACTGCGGCGATAGGTTTCTTCGGGTATATCCTTCAAATCATAGCCCAAAGCAACCTCAGCAATTTTTGCCGCCAGATTATTCGGATACAACCGCAATTCTTCGCGCATGAGCGCTAATGCTTTGGGGAAATCCGATGAGCGACTGCACTCAAGCGGCAGACTGCCTAAAAACGTAATCGCATTCCGCAAATACGCCCCTTGTACGGGTTTTGCACCATCAGCAGAAACTCGCACGTCCCAGTAATTTCCATTATTGTCGTCGTACCGCGAACCATTAAACAGTTTAACCATCAAAAACACAGTGTTCGGCGTGACGGCTATATCGCCCGCAAACATCCCATCCAAACGCCGTGAAAGTTTCGTATAATCCGCAATCGGCTCGCCGGAAATTTCATTAAAACGATAAACAATCGCATAGATATTTTCTGCTTTGCGCCACGCCGAATCGGGCTTGTAGGTAAAACTTACTTTATCGCCAATACGCGGCAGTGCTGGGCTGAGGCTCAATTCTCCGCCCATTACCATTGAAGTAGCAATCAAGAACACCAAAGACAACGCAGCAAAAAGCCGCCCTGTATAACGGCAATACAAACGAAAAACACGATTTTGTGCGGGGTTGAGTCCACGGATATTCATACAAACAATATCAATAAGTGAAACGATAGAATTTAAACAGCTACAAAGGTACGGATTTTTCAGATTATTTCCCGATAGAAGAAAAAAGTTGTAAGTTTGAAGGCTCACCATTGTTTTTTCACCACTTGACCGAAAGAATACGTGTCTATGCGCTGGCGCACATCGCTTTTCAAAAAACTTCTCTCAAGTTTTGGCATTGTGCTGTTGCTAACGGCAGTGCTGGCTATTGTGGCATATCAAAGTTTTTCACGATTTACGCTTCTGACCGACGAGATTTTGAGCCAGTCTGTGGCAATTAAAAACCATGCACTTCAGGCAGAATCCGAACTCCGACGCGCAACAACACTGGAGCAGCGCTTTCTTATTCACTTAGACGCAAATGATGCCAAAATGTTTAAGATGGCGATTGACACGGCAAAATCTCATGTTTGGAGCATTCTGACGATGGACAGCCTTAGCAAAGACACTAATGCACTACAAATCAAACGCAAAGCCGCCGAACTCGAACGCAGTATAGATCAGTATTATCGAGGTTTCAGCGATATTGTTTGGGAAATATCCTTGCGCTCCGAAAAACGCAGCGTTAATTTTGTCAATATTTTGCAGACCGATACGACAATTCAGCAAATTTTTCGCCAATATTCCGCAAAAGCCGAGCGCAGCAGTACGCTTGCTAACGAAATTTGCCACATTTCCGACGGGCAACTATCCAACGGATTGACGCAGATGCACCACACCAGAAACAGCGCTATAACGACGTTTCTCGGAATTGCCATTCTCACGTTGCTTGTCGGGCTGCTCATTTCGTTCTTGTTTTCGCGGATGATTTCGCGCTCTGTTCTGCTGTTACGGGACGCAGCGCAGAAGGTCGCAGGCGGCATGAGAACGGTTCGCGTGGAAATTCGCACAGGCGACGAAATTGAGGATTTAGCATCGTCGTTTAACATCATGGTCACGAGCCTTGACCAGATGTTCACGGACATTGAAGCCATGTTTGTTGAATTGGAGGACAAAAGCCTCGAACTCGCCACTGCGAGCGAGCAGAACAAATCGTTGCTGCTCAATGTTCTGCCACCAAGCATTGCCGACCGCCTGAAATCCGGCGAAACATTGATTGCCGACGAACACCATGCCACGACAATTCTTTTTGCTGACATTGTTGGCTTCACGCGGCTTTCAGCGCAACATTCTGCCGTTGAAATCGTGCAGATGTTAAACTGGCTTTTTTCGATTTTTGATAATTTGTCGGAACAGTTCGGGGTTGAAAAAATTAAAACGATTGGCGATAACTACATGGCGGCTTGTGGCATTCCCAATGCTCGTGAAAATCATGCGGAAGCCGTTGCAAACATGGCACTGGCAATGATTCCAGAAATAGAGGGCTTTGCAGCACTCTCCGGCAATCCGATTGCGGTGCGGATTGGGATTCATACCGGAAGCGTTGTAGCGGGCGTTATCGGGCAGAAAAAATTTATTTACGACCTTTGGGGCGATACCGTCAACACCGCAAGCCGCATGGAATCAAGCGGCGAATCGGGAAAGATACAAGTCAGCGAAGCCGTGCATGAACTTTTGAAAACAAGCCATACATTTGAGGAACGCGGCACAGTCGAAATCAAAGGAAAAGGCGCAATGCGTACCTACTTTTTGACGGGAAAACGATAGATAACCGTTGATGATATGTTTAGAACAGTTTAAAGAAACGTCATCTTTACAACAAGGAGCATCATGCGAAAAGCACTATTTCTCATCCTCTCTGCCCTCTTTTGCACCGAATATATTGCACCCCCAATCTGCCTCGCTCAATCGCTGATTCTCGCATCAACACGTTCCTACCGCGAAGCCAATGAACACGCTATTTTGCGCGAGTTTCGAGACTTTTTATCCTTGCCCAATGTTGCCTTTGATAGCGTGAGCGTCGCTGAAAATGCGTCGTTTTTGATGGCAATGATGAAAAAGCGTGGCATTGAGAACGTCCAACTCTTGGGCGGAACAAAACCCGGCACGCCTCCTGCGGTTTTCGGGGAAGTACGTACTCGCGGTGCGACCAAAACCATCATCTTTTATGCACACTACGACGGGCAGCCCGTCAACCCGCTTGAATGGTCGCGGGACGGCAAACCATTCGCACCAGTGCTGCGCTCCGGGGCATTGGACAAAGGCGCAGAAGTGGTAGAATTTCCCGCAGAAAAGCAACCAATCAACCCCGAACACCGCATATACGCACGTTCTGCATCCGATGACAAAGGCGGCGTTGTAGCGATACTGAATGCTTACGATGCACTCCGCAAAAACGGCATTTCGCCAAGCGTGAACA
The DNA here is from genome assembly GCA_013298375.1 of Ignavibacteria bacterium. Taxonomy (GTDB): domain Bacteria; phylum Bacteroidota; class Ignavibacteria; order Kapaibacteriales; family UBA4661; genus PH2015. Next base: position 3,754 of record JAAFHM010000486.1, read on the forward strand.
TCAAGTTTTTCTTTGAAGGTGAAGAGGAAGCAGGTTCTCCACATCTTGGCGATATTCTGGAGCGGCACAAAACCTTGTTGCAGTCCGACGGCTGGATTATTTGCGATGGTCCTGTACATCAATCAGGGCGAA
>JAAFHM010000416.1 GCA_013298375.1 Ignavibacteria bacterium
GTCGGAATCCATTCCCGCCTATTGGAATTTGAACGCTGCCGTCAGCAAGACCTTTACTTTTGAAAAAAATGCTCGCCCATTGGGTGTCTCCTCGCTCCGCGCTACCGTCGGAATCAATAATGCGCTGGATGCTATTAACCTTCGTTCGCTGCCGAATCTCGTGGGGCGGCAGGTGTTTGTGAATGTGAATGTGGAGTGGTGATTTTGTAGGGGAAATGGTATATTTGTGAATAATTACTACTCAGGTTTCCCTGTTTTGGGTGTCTAAAGAGACAAAAGCATTGCCACTCAAACGGGTTTGATGGGTGCGATTTCTCACCATTTTTGGTGCATCATTCCAAGATTCTATGCCTATACTATACGAATATCACGGAATAATTGTGAAATTTTTTTCCAATGACCATCACCCTATTCATGTTCACGGGCAGTATCAAGAATTTGAGAGTAAAGCAGAAATTGTTTTCAAAGATGGCATCGCACACATCACTATCAAAAACGTTACTGGTAAGAAACCTCTACCAAACGCACAACTACATGATTTCAAGATACTGGTTGAAAAATATGCTGACGAGATTGCAGATATTTGGGCAGATTTCTTTATTCGAGGCATTAAAACACCGATAAAATCTATCAAGCGGACGATTAAACTATGACCATTCTTGAAGACCAAACAGACTATACCATAGACGTAGAGCCACTTGCGATTACTCGCGCTGAATATCGTGGCGCATACAAACTCCATTTGTGGTTTATTGACGGGAAAGATCACGACGTTGATTTTGCGCCATTTTTGCTCAATGCCCGCCATCCCGTGACAGCGCAATACCGTGACCAAAAGCTGTTTCAAGCATTTACTATCGAACACGGAAATCTCCATTGGAATAACTACGATTTATGCTTTGAGACAGCATTACTATATCAAACAACTGTTGTTGAGTACAATGGTTTTGGATAGTAAAATTCCATCTCTACAATTATCCGTTTCCATGCTATGAAAACTCTCTCCTTCCTTCTGCTGCGAATACTGTTTCTGATGCTCTTCCCTATCTCTGCCTTTGCGCAAGTGTGGAACAATGCGACCTCTGGCACATGGCAAGCCAATAATTGGGGCAATACCGATGGTTTCCCCGGTTCGACGAGCAATAGCCTTTCGGTGCTGATTGCGCCAACAACAACAAGCACCCGCATCACCGATGCCACGCCGCTTTATCCTATCGGCAATCTCACCATCGGCACAACGACAGCCAACGTCAGCACTGCGCAAATAAGCGTTACGCTTGAGGGCAATGGTACGCTGGTGGTAAATGGCGATTTGACGGTGGAACAGCCGCTTATTCTTGGCGCAGGGCTGCGACTTGTGGTGAATGGTAGCATTCGCGGGAGCGCACCGATACTGCTTTCTGACGGCTCGCTTCTTCGGCTTTCCAGCACCTCGACAACAGCAATCCAAAGCACCATGCGCATTTCTGCTATCAGATCCACATCTATCGGCGGCATCGTCGAACTCGGCGCACGGTTTAATGCGGGTTTTCTGCCGGGTGTGGTCTTTGGAACCTCCGAACAGCCTTTTGAAGGAAACCTTCGCATCGGTGGCACGTTCACACTCACTTCCTCGTTGTTTATTGGTCAAAGAGGAGTGTTCGATTTCATGGACGGAACAACAAGCAAACACCTCATTTTAGCATCGTCGGCGACGATTTTGGGATCTGTGCGGAACTCTGGAATACAAAGCTATTTTGTCACAGCGCCTTCCCCACTTGCACTGGGAAATCTCGGTAGTGTCACCTTTCCAATTGGTCCTTCGCCAGCAATTTTCTCCCCAATGCAAATCACCAACAACGGCACTCCTGCTACCTTTAGTGTCAGAGCGCTCCCCTTTGTTGATAAGGCACCAGCATTTGCAACAGGCAGCACAACAGTACGGCAGTCCATTGTCAATCAGCAATGGAACGTAACACAAGTTTCGGGATTAACTCCGGGGGCGGTTGTTTCTGTCTCACCAATTTGGCAAGCTCCGGCACAACATGGTCCCGGCTTCAACAGCGCGATTGCCTCTACAAATGTGTTTACAACCACAAGCGGTACAATTTCCTCCCCTATCGGACAAGCAGTAAGTGATCCTACATTCCCCGGCTACCTCCGCTCAAGTGTTACGCTAACGCAGATTGCCACAAACAATTTGAATGATACGCCAGTTCTTGTTACCTCGCAGCCAGCGCCTGGGGCGATTTTCTTCACGCCCACAACACAGTCATCAGGAGGAACAATTACCATTACTGGCAGCCGATTTGTTCCTGGAGCCAGCGTCAGCATGGGCGGCGTTACTATTCCCGCAGCACTTGTCACTGTTGTTAGTAGCGATACCATTCGTTTCATTGTCCCGGTAAATGCTCGTTTTGGTGATGTTACGGTCACGCAAGCGGGAGGATCGGCTACAGCGACAGGATTTTGTTTCGGCAGTTGTGGACCGTCACTACAACCTTCAGTTATCACTACCGCTACACCGAACCCTGCTCCGGGAGGAATTGGTGATGTTGAGGTCATTATTACTGGTGCGGCATTTGGCACAAATAATCTTCGCGTTGTTGCTGTCGGAAGTGGTATTACCAGCACGCTTGTGCCAAGTACAAGCTCTACAACGCGCATTGTTGCTACCGTTCCCAGTGCTGTTCTGCGCGTGTCCGGCACTCTCACATTGACAATTTCGAGTAGCGATCGCCTGCCAGTTTCTACCACGGTTACTGTAACCACTGCCCCGCCAGTCGTATTGCACAGCCTCATGCCATCGGTAACGAGCAGTAGTCTTCAGCCCTTTAGGATACTGGTGCAGGGAAATTATTTCTCAGCGCAATCGGTGTTTACCTTGGGAAACGTTAGGCTTCGGCTGATTGCGGTGAACCGTTTAGCGGATGGTTCGCTGAGTGCGCTTTTGGAAGCGCCATCGGGGGTTCAGAGCGGCAACCTCACCGTAACAAATTTTAATCTCCAAACTGCCTCGCTGCCGTTTGTCGTCGGCACGGTTGGCGTGGAAGCAGAGTTGCCCTCTCGCATCCGTATTTTCCCCAATCCGGCGGATGATATTGTGACTATTGAAACGAATTTCCCCCACGCCAAAGGCTTGACCATCAGGCTCATCAACGTATATGGCGAGTGCATCCTGCAAGCCAAAAACCTCATTAACGCTGGGTTTTCTCGCCAGACACTCGATCTCCGAGTCTTTCCCGCAGGAGCGTACATCGTGGAAATGAGGAGCGAAGACGGTGAGTGCTTGATACAAAAAGTTCTGAAAAGGCAGTAACAATGCGGGTAGCACGGTTGCCATTGCGCAATGTAACATGATTTTGAAGTATGGCGTTATAGTGCTAGATTTGTAGGGCGCAATGAGGGCGCGGACAAGCGCTCTCAATTTACCTTCGTACCAACGGAAACAACCATTTATGCAACGAACAATAGAAAAAGCAGACCGCCTTGACAAAATTGATTTGGTTGTGAAACTGAATCAACCCATAACGCCGGAACACCCTTTCTATGTGCATTTCGAGAATCTTCGCGGTAATTTTCAAGAGCAGGATATTTTGAAAATACTCAACGTGAAAAGCACAAATAATCGCTATACCTTTGATTACCAGACTCATCAAGACAGCAAAGAACTTCTTTTTTTAGCAGGAATGCGAGGATCGGGCAAAACATCGGAATTAGCAAAATTTGCCCAAATGCTTCATTCGCCGGAATGCTTTTTTGTCGTTACCTGCAATATTGACGAAGACCTTGATATGGACAACGTACAGTATATGGACATTGTGATTTTTCAACTGGAAAAATTGATTGAACAAGCGGAGAAAATCCATCTCGACTTGGATGAAAGCATTGTGGAATCCATGTATGAATGGTTCGGAACGAGAGTTGAGGAAATCAACACGGCACTTAAAGCCGAAGGCAGCGCAGAAATTGAGTTTTCGACGGGACAACCCGGCACGATTGGCAGTCTTTTGAAGCAATTTCTTGGACTGACGGCAAAAGTAAAAGCAGGACTTTCCGGCAGTATGGGGCGTGCGGAGTCTATTCGCACGGTCTTCAAAAATCGGTTTATTGATTTTGCTACAAAATTCAATGATTTCATTACGCTAACCAATGAGCAGCTGCGCAGGCAACATATCGCACAAGAAATACTCTTTATCATTGACGGATTGGAAAAAACGATGGGTGCCGACACGCGGCGCAAAATCATCATGGACGAGTCCAATCGTATTCGGCTAATCAAGGCGAATACGATTTTTACGCTGCCCATTGAACTTATGCAAGAAGAGTTGCGTATTCGGAGTTTCAGCGAGGTAAAAACGTTTCCCTTCATCAAAATCAGCGAGCGCGATGGTACACCTGTCGAAGCGGCATACAACCTGTTTGAGGAATTTATTGCCAAGCGCATAGAAACAAGTCTCTTCGATTCACCTGCAACC
>JAAFHM010000432.1 GCA_013298375.1 Ignavibacteria bacterium
ATTGAAAACCGTAAGAAAAGTGGAGCAGATTGAGGAGTGAATACCGCAATCTACCGCTTTTTGAGCGGTTTTCTTCTTTCTAGCTACGATGAAATCTTGCTCTGTGAGTTTTGTCGTGTACAAAGGTGTACACCACAAACCGGGTCTGAATCGAAGGATCTGCTTGAGGCAGAACAGGCTCACTAGACTTGATTCGGTCTGTGTTTGGCTTCTACGCTTGAGAATGTCGTACATTATGAACGTAAAAATACGAATTTTTTGTTTTTGCAATCTAATAGACAGGCTCAGGGTGAAGTCCGTATAAAACCTCATGCTGAGCTTGTCGAAGCATCTACAAACTCTTTTGACGGACTACTACCCAAGCATGAGAGCCAAAAAGGATAATGCGCGTCGGGGCGAAAACTCTTCGCAGCGGCATTACCACAAGGCTCTGCAAATCTTTGGTGTTCATAATGATTGCAAAAAATTTGACGTAACTGGCCAGACATGTTGTCAAAACGTCCACGAATCACACAAATTGACACAAATCAAGAATAATTTTTTTGAATAACAATCCGCTCAAATCACTTGATTCGTGCGGGTTTGTGCGATTCGTAGATAATTTTTCGATACTTGAACAGTTACAAAGAAGCAAACTACCTTCGCGCTCCTGTTGGACGACAGTTGCGCCCGCAATGCGCCATTCTCCTCAAAACTTCATATCCACTTGCAAGGTAATATGCCGCGTTGGGGCAAGATTTCCGATAATTTCGGTGTAATAATAATCCAATAAATTCCGCACATTCAGCGTCAGAATGGCGGGCAAGCCCGCCAGTTGTAGCATATTCGCAACAATCCGCGCATCCACAATGTGTATCGGTACACGTGCCGTCGCGTCGCGTATAGCAATACTGAGATCGTCAATTTCATCAAAACGCGATTGGAAGCGGTAATCAGCTTGAATCTGCACAGCGCCCGAAGCCACAATATTCAACGGAACAATCAAACGCGAATACCAGAGTGTTGTGGAACGGTATTTCAGCACTTGATTTAAGCCTAAATCTATGGGCGACATTTGCGTCAACGATGTTTCAAAGCCCACAATCCGCTCTGGCAGCCAGCCCGTGATGCCAATTTCAACACCCGTGATGCGGGCGCGAGTGATGTTGATAAACTGAATTTGCGGATTCGTCGCCGATGGCAGACGTGGCTCTACAAGGTCAGTAAATTCGTTGTTGAAGACCGCTCCGTCCATCGTCCAATCTTGCCCAAAGAGCGAAAATGCTTGTTTCCCGCCCACTTCAAACGACCATGAGCGCTCGGCACGCATATCTTGATTCGGCGCAACGGTGAATGAACCAAAGCGCAATGCTGCAAAGCGCTCCGTGAGTGTCGGCGCACGAAACCCCGCACCAATACTGCCCCGTAGCTGTATCTGTTCCGACAGCACCCACGTAGCACCCGCTTTGGGGCTGATAATCACGCCTGACCCCGCTACGCCGCCGCTCGTCTGCTCCATATCGAAACGGCTTCCCAGCGTGAGCGTAAGATTGTTGAGCGGTTTGTATTCGCCCTGCACATAAGCAGCACCAATCACCTGCGTCGGAGCATTGGCGGCAACAATCGGGCTGCGCTCAATCATATTAAAAATACCATTGATGCCGTAAGTGAAAAGCAGCGTACTGTCCACGATAGACGTGAACTGCACTTCGCCATTGACAGCATTGGCGACGGAGGCGATTTGCGTTCCGGCTGTCGCTTGATTGAGCGTCGTAAAGTCCGTGCGATAAGCACCGAGGCGGGCTGTGAAGAAAAACTTCTCGTTAAACACATCACGGTAATCTGCCGCAAGCATCGTTTTGATGGAAATAAAGCGCTCGGCGGGGTTCGTACCAAGCGGCGCACGGGTGGCTTCGCGCAAGGAACGCCAAAACGTCCAGTTCGTGCGGTTGTCGTAGGCATGACTAAAAATCACGTTCATCGAAGCGCGTTGCGAAATCTCCACATTGACTTTCGCAAAAGCATTCATCTGCCAGTTATCGAAATAATCCACATAACCATCATTGCCTTTCCAACCAACTGCCGCCAATACCCCAACATTACCGATTTTTTGCGAATAGCCCACATCCGCACCGCCCAGAAGTGGCGGCGTGGAGCGCCATTTCCATTCCTCATAGCGCGGCAGCGTGTATGCCCCAGCAAAACCACGAAAGCGGAACTCCGGCGATTCCGATGGCTGCGCTGTGATAACATTCACAACACCACCCAAAGCGCCCGTGCCGTAGAGTGCCGAACCTGCACCCTTGACAACCTCAATCCGCTCAACATTAAACATCGGAATCACATCAAATTTCACATCGCCACCATCGGCTGAAAGCATCGAAAAACCATCCAAAAACATACTCACCCGAGAGCCAAATCCCAACGAAAAACCGGATGAACCCCTGATATTTACTTGGTCGCGGGCAACATACACGCCCGGAATATACCGCAATGCGTCATCAACACGAGTGATATTGCGCTGTTGAAGCCCTTGCGCATCCACCGTCGTAATGCTCACGGGGACATCCTGCGCGGCTTGAGCGCGTTTTCCCGCCGAGACAACCACGTCATTTGTCCGCAAAATCTGGGTGCGGATACTGATGGAAACTGCCGTTGTGTCCCCATCGCGCACCGTTACACTGAGTTTTTTGATTTCATATCCAACCAAGGAAACAAGTAGCGTGTAGCTGTCGGCAGGAATATTTTTGATAAGAAATGCGCCATCGCGGTTCGAGTACGCGCCATAAGCACGCCCTTCCAAGCGTACTGATACGCCGGAAAGCCGTGCGCCCGTTTCCGTATCGGTGATAACGCCTTTGATAGCGCCGTTTGCAACGGCAAAAGCGGTCATGGCACACAAAAGAACTGCAATGGTTGTACTATGGCGAATGAGGTGCATAATGTGATTGCGGTAAGTGTTGAATGACAGGTTAAATATGACTTTGACCAGATACAACCTTTCCGTCCTACGCTTTCCTAAGCGTAGAATGGATTTCCCGGAAAAATAACCACAAAACAAGCGACATACATCATTACTGGGAAACCCGCCCGACGGCAGCTTTCATGCACTCCTCAGCCGTCGGACGGGAAGATTTATCTAACCACTGCAAACTTACACAAAATCCGGCATTTTTATACCACGTCCTGAATCTTTCACCAGTGCAAAAAAATCGTATCGCGGAGTGTGACTTTTTTCTCGGCACTGCCTCTTACCCAATAGTTCCCCATCCTCAACGACATTTCCCCGGAGACACAGCCATGAAACCACGATCCATTCTGCTTTGCTGCGCAATAGTAGTGATATTTCTCGCTACACTCTTCGCCACAAGCGTCGCTTTGAATGCTCAAACATCCGACTCACGCTGGGTGTTGGGCGGTTTTTATCGTGCAAAAGCCTCCTATCCGCTTTCAGTGCAGAACTCTATTTGCGGTGGCGAGTGCGATTACCTTTTTGCCATGCTGCCAGGAGGCGAAATCGGCGTGAGCGCTGTGTACAATATCCAGCCCACCATCGGTGTTATACTGGATGCAAGCTGGAGTACGCATGGATACTCGTATAGAGGCACGTTCACGCAAAGCACCGTCACGGGAGAGCGCACCACGCCTCAGTACAGCACTGCCGCCCGGTACGTTGCGTTTGCGCCATCTGTTGTGCTGCAAGAAGCAGATTCTTCCGGTATGTCATGGCGCTGGTTCGCGGGATTGGGGCTTGGAATACCGACGGGCGCAACACTGACGCGCTCCGATATTGCCGACGACGGCTCTGTGACAAATGACCGCTATCTTTATCCGGCGGCACGATCGCTGGAACCGCTTGTGGATGTGCGCTTGGGAACGCTGATTCCGCTTGTTTGGAAAGGGCTGCATTTGAGCGCTCATCTGAACTACAACGTTAGTAATTTTTTCAAGACCAATGATAATTACGGTAGTGCCATTGAACGCGCAAACGCTCTTGGCGTGGCACTTGGCGTGCAGTATATGATTCCCTTGCGGAAATAACACCCTCAAAACCCTGAATATTCCTCATTCTCATCATTTTTTTGGAGACCGCACCATGACACGTTTTGTACCGATTCTTCGTTGCGCTGTGCTGTATGCCGCATTGTTTCTTGTTATTGGAGGCAGCAGTAGTATCGCTCAAAATCTGAGCGCTCTCTCTCCCAGCTCCCTCCGCATCGCCGACCCGCGTGGAAACTGGACTCGTCAAGGGCAGGGACGCATTGACGAGGCTTTGCTGACACTCACGCCGTGTGGCGTTTATACGCAATGCGACCTTTTTCTCACGTTCTCCTCACGCGGAA
>JAAFHM010000639.1 GCA_013298375.1 Ignavibacteria bacterium
TCTTTTTTGCACATTTTTTTTTTGGAGAATAGTCATGAAGTCAAATATTGCAAGCGCAGCGTTTTTTTGCGCAATGATGGCAGGAACAGGATTAGCGGGATGTTCCACCGAAGCCATTACCCCGATTGAGACCGAAGAAATGAGCGTTGATGCACTGGCAGCCCGTCAGCGTGCGCCGCGCGGGGTCGATGAACGCTTATCCGGCGGCGCGACAACCGTTTTTTTGAGTGATGAAACCGCCTTCGGACAAGCCGCACCCAACCTCTCGCCGACAAGCCTCCGCCAGCACGATGCCGGGGATGACGCATTTGCCGCAGAGTTCGCCGCACGAGCATCAATGGGCGTTCCAGGCGGTTTAGGTCCGATTTTCCATCATGTTGCTTGCGAAGGATGCCATGTTGGGGACGGACGCGGCAAACCGGAATTAGACGAAAAGGGCTTCAATGGGCTGCTTTTGCGTTTGAGTCAGATGGGCGTGGATGCACACGGCGGAGGATTGCCTATTGCGGGCTTCGGCGGGCAGTTGCAAGACCAAGCCATTGCGGGTGTACGCCCCGAAGGAAAATTTTCTATTGCTTACACCGAACAAGCAGGAGCGTTTGGCGATGGTACACCGTTTTCCCTGCGTGCGCCACGGTATGTGATTCAAAATACCTATTTGCCATTTCCTGCGAATGTTCAGGTTTCGCCACGCATTGCTTCGCCCGTTTTTGGATTAGGACTGCTTGAAGCGCTGGATGAACAGACTATCGTTGCCGGAGCCGACCCCAACGACCGCAATAACGATGGTATTTCGGGCAAAGCAAACTATGTCTGGGATGTGAAATCGCAGAAAGTAGCGCTTGGACGCTTTGGTTGGAAGGCAAATCAGCCCTCGCTTTTACAGCAAAATGCCGCCGCTTTTAATGGTGATATGGGCGTTACGACCTCACTTTTCCCCGACGAAAGCTCTGCCGGGCAGATACAAGCCATTCCCGCTCATGCACCCGAAGTGGATGACCGAACACTGGATGCCGTCGTGCATTACACCCAAACGCTCGGCGTTCCGGCACGGCGCAATCTGACCGACGCAGCCGTACAGCGCGGCAAACTTGTTTTTGAGAATGCCAAATGCGCCGCTTGCCACACGCCTTCGCTCCGCACCGGAACGCTTCAGGGCTTGCCTGAAATCTCGAATCAGCAAATTTTCCCCTATACCGATATGCTCTTGCACGATATGGGCGAAGGTTTGGCGGACAACCGCCCTGATTTTGCTGCAACGGGACGCGAATGGCGCACAACACCGCTTTGGGGCTTGGGTTTGACGGCAACCGTCAATAAGCACACCTTCCTGCTCCACGACGGACGCGCTCGCAATGTCATGGAAGCGATTCTCTGGCACGGCGGCGAAGCACAGGCTTCCCGCGATTACGTCCGCCGTCTTGCGAAAGACGACCGCGATGCACTTCTTGCCTTTTTGAGCTCGCTCTAAAGAATAACACCAGCCGAGTTTTTATCGGACAGCCTGCATCCAGCCTCAATGGATGCGGGCTTTTTTTGCGCCATTGCGTAAAACGCGGTATGTGCAAAAATCTATGTGCGAAAAGCCGCATAAAAGGTTATTTTTGCTCCGTGATTCGCTTGATGTTCTCGTTCATCTTTTCGATACTCATTCATGGCTTTACCATCACGCTTTTCGGTACTTCGTTCATCTATCGGAGGGCAGATTGCTCTTCTTATTGCGCTTGTTATCATTCTTGTCACCACGCTCAACGTCCTTACCTCCTCGCTTCAACAACGTAGAAGCGGCGAGGAATTTACTCTCAGCCAAGCCCGCGCTATTGGACAGCTTGCCGCCGCCGGTAGTGGTGGCGGGTTGGCATTCGATGACCGCGATTTTTTGGAAAAATCAATGCGTGGTATTGAGCAGTTACAATCCTTTGAATTGCTTATCATCAAAAACCGCACAGGCGATACGGTCTATACCAAAAATTTCACCAAAGCACCTTCAAGCCTTGCGTCTCGCGGCATCATTATCCAAAACGACAGCATCAGCGTCGCCTTCGATAATGCCGGACACGCTATTGCGGTTGTTCCTGTTGTCGCACCCGTCGGCAGCGAGGAAAGCGACAAACGCTTGGGCGAAGTAATTGTTGTGCTGAATACCAACGAAATGAACGCCACGATTAACCGCAGCCGCACGGGTATCGTGGTGGGAAGCCTCGTGGCGGCGGCGCTATGCGCTTTGGCGGCATTAATTCTTGTGCGAAGAATTACCAAGCCGATTCAAATTCTCTCTCGCATTGCCAAGCGCGTCAGCGCCGGAGACATGATGCAACGCGCTCCAACACCGAGGGGAAATCTTTCGCAGGGCGAAGTGGGTATTTTGACGAATGCTTTTAATGAAATGCTCGACACGGTCGAGACCGCAAATGAAGAAATGCAAGCAGCGAATTTGGAACTTGCTGGCTTGAATCACAGTCTCACGCTTGCCAAAGAAGAGACCGAAGAACGCGCCCGGGAACTGGCATTGGCAAACGACCGTATCCAAGCGCAAAACGCTGAATTGCAAGAATTGAGCAAGGAAAAAGACGAGTTTTTGGGTATTGCCGCGCACGATTTGAAAAATCCCTTGAGTGCGATTCAAGGCATGGCGGATATGCTTGTAACCGAGACATTTCCGCAAGACGATATTCGAGAGTTTGCCAAACTCATCCGCACCTCATCGGTAAAAATGTTTGAACTGATTCGCAACCTGCTGGATGTCAACGCGCTGGAGCGCGGCGGAAAAAAATTCATGAACGACACGCTCAGTATCGCACCAATACTCACGCGAGCGGTG
>JAAFHM010000392.1 GCA_013298375.1 Ignavibacteria bacterium
ACACCAGCGCATGGTCGGAAAATGGCTTCTTTACGACGCTTCCGCCGAATATTGCCCTTGGCGTGAGTACCTTCAATTTTGGCAAAGTGTTGATTGATGAGGTTGTACAGGGCGAAATTGCGATTACCAATGCAAGCGAAACGGCAATTACGCTCCGCAGCGTCAGTCTCCAAGCGGGTGAAAACGAATTTTCCGTAGAGAATGGGATTGCGAATGTCCGCTTGCAACCGGGTGAATCTGCGCCCGTTCAGGTGAGCTACCAGCCGCGCGATACGGTGCGCCGCAGCGTTGCTCTCAGGGTTGATTATGCGGCAGGGAGCAGTAATCCAACCTTCCAAGCCGCAGAAACGCTGGAAGGTCGAGGTGTGCCGTTGGAGATTCGCCCACTCAATTTTGGCACGGTGCTGGTTGGGCGAACCTTTTTGGCATCGGCGCAAGTGGTGAACCGCAGTGTTTACAATCTTTCGCTGGATTCGCTGTTTGTGCAAGCCTCCAATGCCGCATCGGAAGGCGTGTTCAGCGTCGAGCGTGGCGCATTGGTGCAATCGGGCAGGCTCTTTTTGGGGAGCGGTGACACAACAACCCTGCTCGTGCGCTGCCGAGCGGCAGTCGTGGGGAGTTTTTCGGGAACGTTGCGTCTGGCTTCGGCGCGGATTGACACGTTGGAAGTGCCACTGTTGGCGCGGGCGCGTGAGCGGTTGTCGTCGGATATTGTTGCAAAAATCGGCATTCGTGCAGAACCCGCCACCGCAAAGCCCGGCGATACCGTGCGTTTGCGTTTGTTTCTCGCCGAGGGCGTTGCCGACAGCCTTTTTCGGACGGTGGATGTCCGCCCGAATTTCCGCGCCCGCTTCCGCTTCGATAAATACGTGCTTGCGCTTGCCAATGAGCAAGGCGGCAAGGCGCGAAGCATCATCAACACCGACCCGCGCAATCGCGTCTGGCGAACGGAAATGAACGCCCGTGCTTTGCGTCCGCTTGCGAATGCCGATTTCCTTGCAGAGCAGACCATTCCTTGCATTGCGCTGAATGCGGATGTCGAAAAAACGCCGCTTGTCTTGGAAGATTTTCAGTGGGGCGACCCGCGCACCGGGCGGACGTACTGGTTTGAAAGTGCCGATGCGGGCGTGTTTTCGCTGGCACTGCCTCGTGCAAACGGCTCTGTGCGCCTCTTTGCGGTGGACACACTGAACAAACCCACGCCAAGACTGGCTCTCACGGCTGTTGCACCGAATCCTGCTTTTGAGCAAATTGAGGTAAAATTTACACTTTCGCAGGAAACGTCCGTTAGTCTCGGAATTTTTTCTGCTGATGGTCGGAAAGTCGTATCAATGCTGGACTTTTCGCCGCAACAACAGGGCGAACACCGCAGAGTTTTCCGCATTAATGCCTTGCCGACAGGCGCGTATATTCTTGTGGCAGAAACGCCCACGGAGCGCTTGACGCAACGCTTGGAGGTGGTACGATGAAAAAGTATTTTCTACACGTTCCCGTCCTACGCTTTCCTAAGCGTAGAACGGGTTTCCCGGAAAGCAGCCGTCCCGGGAAAGCCGTTCTACCGTTAAGAAACGGTAGGACGGCGCAGGCAAGTCTCGTCCTACGCTTGCACACAAGTCCCGTACGCTTGCACACAAGCCCCGTCCTACGCTTGCACACAAGTCCCGTCCTACGCTTTCCTAAGCGTAGAACGGGTTGCCCGTTACCGTTCGTGTGCATTGCTCTCTTCTTGATGTGCCTTTGCCGAACATTTGCCCAAGACACCTCTTCCACGAAGCGCATCAATTTTGATATGCTCACTGCCGCCGCCGATGCCGATAAACCCTTGTTTCTGCGGTATGGACTTTGGGGCAGCGCACAGTGGAACAGCCATTTTGCGGGTTTTACGAATGCACGGGGCTTTGAAACAACTGCTCCGGTAGTTTTTGGACAGCAAAACCCGCTTCAAATCTTGATTTCGCCGAGTGCTGCTTTTGGTGCAATGGTGGAATTTCCGCTTGCGGGGCGCTTTGGTGTTGGTCTGAGAGCCGCGTATTCCCTGCTTTGGGGGAGTTTTTCGCAGCAAGAAACATTTTTGTATTTTTTGAGTAGAAACGAACTTGCCACTGGAACACTTGAACACCGCTTCACCTCTCGCTTGGGAAATATTTTGCTGGAACCCGTTGTCACCTACCGAATTTTGGATGCGCTCACGCTTCATGCGGGTTTGCAGGTGGGATATGCGCCCGCGCCGACGTTTTCCTCGCAAACGATAGCGCTTGGAAATACGCCATCTTTTTCGGACGGAAGCCGTGTGAGTGATGTTTTCACGGATAAAGCACTTCCGCGTCGCGCTGCGCTGACGGAAAATCTTTCCCTTGCGCTGGTGGGCGGTATAAGTTATGAAATTCCGCTCAATGCCACAGGAACGGTGCTGTTTGCGCCGGAATTGTGGTATGCGCATCCGCTCAGGGCTGTTCCGGCGGATGTGGTGAAGCTGGGCGGCAGTGACGGAGAATGGCGTATTTCCTCGCTTCGCTTGGCGGCATCGGTGCGGTGGTCGCCGTTTCGCACGATTCGCCCCGAACTTACGCCGGAATTGCAGGAAAAAATTCAAGAATTGAAGCGCTACGACAGTGTGGTGAGCGTCCAGCGCGTGAGGAATGAAGAGCGTTTGCGGCAGGTGGATTCGACAAATCGGGTCATTACGGCGCGAATGGAGGAAATGAAGAAATTGGGTGTTGTGGCAAGAATTACGCGCATCGTGGGCATTTCCGCCAACGGTGTGGAAACGGAATTGCCAACGCTTCGGGTGGAGGAATTTCGCGCGACGATGCAGCATCAGATTTTGCCGCTCATTCAATTCGACGAAAATTCTGCAAAATTGCCGCTCCGCTATCGCAGTATCAATGCCGCCGAGCGGGGAAATTTCACGTTGAAGCAGCTTGCCGAAAAGCCCGCATTGGAGGCGTACCGCCATATTTTGAATATTATCGGCAAACGGATGACCGATGCGGCTTCGGCGGTCTTGTACCTTGCGCCATCGGCGGCGGCAAATGAGCAAAATCCCACACAAACCGCAGAACGGCGTGCTTTGGCGGTGAGCGGCTATTTGCAAGATGTCTGGAAAATAGCGGAAAAACGCATCGTCATTGCTAAACCAACGACGACCAAACAAGGCGCGGAGGCTCGTCAAGTAGCGCTTTCGGGCAATACGCCGGAACTGTTGGATGCACTCAGTTACGATGCTGTGCGGCGCAGCGTGGAGCCGGAACGTATTCGGATTGAGACGGACGTGAGCGTGGGAAGCGGCTTAAAACAATGGCGCGTGGAAGCGCGGCAATTCACGGAAAATGAGGATGTGTTGCTGAAGGAGTTTCAAGGCAGTGCAACGGCTCCCGGACGCATAGAATGGTCGCTTGCCGATGACCGCACCTCCGTTCCCGCTTCCTTGCAAGATGTGGCGGTGCAGCTTTCGGTGACGGATAGCAAAAATATCAACACCGAATCGCCACTCACAACGCTTCCCGTCAAGCAACGGAGCCTTGTTCAGAAGGACGCAGAAGAGGGCGATGCCGAGCGTCGCATCCGCATCTGCACAGTGTCGGGTTTTGTGAATTCCCAGCCCGATGAGGCTACGCTGCGATTGATTGAATTGCTTAAAACTGCCCTCAAAAGCGCTTCCACACTTATTCTACGATATTCCACCGAATCAGGGAAAGCCAATGCACAAGCCGTGATGCGGCTTTTCGGAGTACGCGCTGGCGGGAATGTACAGTTGCGGCAAGTGGAGTTTACTCCCGGATTGCCCGAAACGGCAGATGTGCGCTTGTATGGGGATGCGGTTGAAGTGGAAGTGCGGTAATGGCGTACAGGGAAACACACTCTACGCTTAAAAAAGCGTAGGACGGAAAGACCCGACCCGTTATCTTTGTTCTTTTTACCTGAGCCAAATGCAACCAAATACCATCATTCTTCTTGAAACCGAAGGCACGTTAGAAGCCTCATCAAATCTTTATCCTTTCAATATTCTTCATCCGAGTTTTGAATTACGGTGCGGCGCACTGCGCTTGTTTGAAAAAACGCAACGGCAATTTCCCGCGTCGCGTTTTCTGTGCCATACCGCCGCGCCAAACCGAGAAGCGCATCTTTCCTCGTTCCGTGCGCGATTTGGTTGGGAAACGCTCAAAAGCAGTCACGTTGCGGGTGATATTCTCATCCTGCAAGGAAATATCGTACCGACCGAAGAGGTGTGGCGCACAATGGAAGACAACATTGAAAAGGTATTCACAGCGCATGGATTGGAGCATCCCATTCTTTTTACCAGTAATAATGCGGCATTTGCGGCGTATATCCCTAAAGAAGCCCACCCGGACTCGCTTGGTACAGCCATAGAGACAATGACCGCCTTCGCAGCGCCATTCTACCAAAACGCTCTCAGGGTTGAAATTGCCAACATCAAGCATATACGCTACCTCTGGGATGCTATTGCCCTCAGCGCAGAAGCTCTTCAGCAGGATGCGCGGTTTTTTCCGCCGTCGAAAAATGAAGCACTTTCTGCACCGGGAGTTTTTGCGCAGAATGCCGAAAATATCCGCATTGGTGCCGGGACGACGATTGCGCCATGCGTTGTTCTGGATGCCCGAAAAGGGGTGATTATTCTGGGTGAAAACGTTGAAATTCAGCCGCACGTGAGTATTGTGGGACCGTGCTTTATCGGCGATAATGTACTTATCAAAGCCGGAGCGCGATTGTACGAAGGCACGTCGCTCGGCGAATATTCCAAAGTCAATGGAGAAAT